>DATLTB010000016.1:0-9616 GCA_035533815.1 Chitinophagaceae bacterium | reverse complement strand
ACCAGAACGGTGCATTTTTTCCTTTTTTTTTAGTCAGACAAGGCTTTTCTGGCTGAACCGATATTGGGTAAAAATCCGGTCAGCAATCCGATAAAAGGCAAAAATGCGCAAACTTCATAGACGAACCGTAAGCTGGTTTTGTCAGCCAGTACGCCCAGGAGAGCGGACCCCAAACCGCCCATGCCAAAGGCCAGTCCAAAAAATAACCCCGAGATCATTCCCACTTTCCCGGGAACCAACTCCTGGGCATATACCAGGATAGCTGGAAAAGCGGAAGACAGGATCAGGCCAATGATCACAGAAAGAATACTTGTCCAGAGCAGGTCAGCATGTGGCATCAGGAGTGTAAATGGAGCAACCCCGAGAATCGATGCCCAGATGACATATTTTCTCCCGATCCGATCCCCGAGAGGTCCTCCGATCATGGTACCGAGGGCTACTGCAAAAAGAAATATGAACAGGTGGATCTGGGAATTTTGCAATGAGATATGGAATTTTTCCATCAGGTAAAAAGTATAATAGCTGGTCATGCTGGATAAGTAAAAAAACTTGGAAAAGATCAGGGCCAACAGGATGAACAAAGATATGCTGACCTTCCGGGAAGACAAGGCAGGGCTGGTGTTCAATACAATGACCCTGGCCTTTTTCTTGAACCGGGAAAGATTGTCCCGGTACCAACCTCCCACTCTCCAAAGTACCAGCATGCCGATCAGTGCAGCGAGAGAAAACCAGATCACGTAAAACCGGCCATAGGGAACGATGATCGCTGCAGCCACCAGCGGCCCAATGGAAGAACCGGTATTTCCACCAAGCTGAAAAAGGGATTGTGCCATTCCATGTTTTCCGCCGGAAGCCATATGAGCCAGCCTGGAGGATTCGGGATGGAAAACGGCGGAACCCAGTCCTACCATTCCCACAGATAATAGGAGCATACCAAAACTTCCCGCCACCGCCAGAGATACCAGTCCCAGCAAAGTGAATCCCATTCCGGCAGCTAAAGAGAATGGGAGGGGATGGCGGTCTGTAAAAAGGCCCACCAGGGGCTGGAGCAGGGAGGCAGTTAATTGAAAAGTTAGCGTGATCAGGCCTACCTGCGCAAAATTCAACCGGAAAGCAGTTTTCACCAAGGGATAGATCGAGGGGATCAGGGACTGCATGGTGTCATTCAGCAGGTGAGAAAAACTGATAGCGATCAGGACCGAGAAAATCGTTTTCTCTGCGGTGATGGGGTCATTTTCCGAAGAAGATTTAATCTGAACGGGTGTTTCCATGTACCAACCCGATAATAGGTTATTGGATTTTTACGGTGTGGGCAGTTTTCAGGTCAGACCAAATACCTGGATCTTCCATGCCAATCAACCAAACGGATATTCCCAGGAGCTTTTGTTGCCTGGCCACATCAAATTTAGCCATAAAGGACCTGGCATCTTCCATAAAAAGCCAGTTGAATATCCCTCCTTCCTCCCACCTCGCATAATACACTTTCTGGTTGGGCATCCATAATTTTGTAGCTCCGTATCTCCCCAGCAAGTCTAAGGCTTTGGAATAACTAATCTCATCCCGGGTAGACCTGGCACCCATCCAAGGATCGCCTGTGGGGAACCAGTAATCGGAATAAGCAGGGATTCCCAGGGAAATCTTTTCCCTGGGAATCCCCAGGCTGATCAGATAATTCAGGTCTTTTTTAAACCAGGGCATTCCTGCAACCGGACCCGGAGGAGTCAGTGCCATATGCTGATCATAAGTCATAAAAGAAATAAAATCAGCCGCTTTAGCAATGGCTGTTAGGTCAAAAGCGCCGGTCCAGTTTTCATACATATACCGCTGGAAACTGTAGTTTCCCGCATCAGGGGCAGGCTGATCGGATTTAACTATGGCCATGGAGATGATCAGACCATGAGCATGTAAGCTGTCAGCTGCCTGCCTGAAAAAATAGGTATAATGAGCCTTATCCCGGAAATTGACATTCTCCAGATCCATTTGCCAGCCATAAAAATGGTAAATATGGGCATAAAACAGCATTAGGCGGATAGCTTCCAGTCTGGCTGCCCTGTCCATAAGCAGTTCATGAATACCCTGTTGATTGAAATATGCGAAAAGGGGCATTACCTTAACTCCATATTCAGTGGCGGTTTCCAATACCCGGTGATCGACCCCTCCGGTGATTACCCCGACACTATCAATGCTGAAAGTGGCCGGGCATATAATGGATATCTGATCGGCATGTTGCAGGAAACTCTGGTAACTTTCGGATGATTCTCCCATATAGAAAAGATTCTCGGAATGGTAATCCTGAGAAAATCCCTGCCGGGTGAGTAGAAAGGGGATGAAAGCCAGACAGTATATTCGTATTTGTTTCATGATTCAGCAATAAAATGAAGAATGGATATCCTATCAGGTATCAGAAAACCTGCAAGATAATTATTTCTTCAGGGAAGTTGAATAATTTGATCCGTGGTTAGACCCTGAAAATGCCCATTGCATGATGGTATATTACCAGGAATATTTGACGTTTTGAAGTAGGTTATACAATTAAAGCTTGCCTTTTGAGGAAAACAAAGTCCAGGGGTATGCCAACATATCGTGGAGGTATTTGGCCTGCCATTTAAACTGGGGGTGTGCTTTGAAAAAAGGAGCAGCCAGAAAATCCCCGCTCCCCGGATTGCCCATATGTGCCCAGAATTCCATCTTCGATGCGAGATCTGCAGTCGTTAATTTGGCCTGTACGGTACCTCCCGGATAATAAGGAGGCCAGTTCCATTCCGGTGCGCCATGGGGGTCTGTATCCAGCCTGCCTGCAATCACGCAGCGGTTCTCTTCTTTGGCTCCTGTCCTGAAATTATAGGAATTGCTCTCCATGGCCATACCCACCTGAGCATCAATTTTTCCGCTATCCATTGCAGCCAGTTTTGTCCAGCAGTATTTCCGATTGTTTGGTGAACTGTTAGGGATTGCGGGATTAAAATCTGTTTCATCCTTCATAATAGTGGGATCACTCGGGAAATTAGAACCCACATATATCCCGTTTTTGGTTTTCCAGACCCTGAAGTGCTTCAGCCCGAGCTCAAGCCTGGCGATTTCGTTGGTTTTGGTATCACCAACCAACCAGTCATTGGCATATCCTCCATTATTGCCCTTAGTCATGATTCTGACAAAATCTGGAATACTGTTGGCATACTGTTCAGCTTCCCGGGCCCGTACAAATTCCGGAATCCCTGCAGGATCAAATCCTTTGAATCCGGTTATTGTCGTTTCCGTGATCAGGATTCCTGCGCTATTTTCGGCAAAATCATCTCCGCTTTCAATAAATCCCGGAAAAATATCCATCATTATCCTGTTCCCTTTCTGCGGAACAATATCTGCAATGATATTCCAGCGTTCTCCCATAATATAATCAACCCAGGCATTATGGCCCATCACTATTTTATGATCCCGGGTATAGTCCCCGGTAGCGATAAAAGCACTGCAGTTACCAGGAGCCTTGCTGGCAAGCTTTTCATGTAAAAGCTTATGTTTAAGGTATGGGACATAATAATCCGGTAGTTCCATGACTCCATTGAGGGCGACTATATCATAAATATCATATTTCTTATGTTTAGCTTGGAGTCCTTCGGCTATTCCCTTGATTTCCTGCTGGTATTCTATTGGAATTTTATTCCAGAACATTTGCTTGGAGGCATTTCGATAGAAATTCCAGTCTTTGCCCGTGGTATGGAGCAGAAAATATTTCTCCATATGGATGGCATCATCGATTTCATTGGCGAGTAAATAGCCATGCTGAAAACCAATTGTTTCCGGGCTGCCCTGAAGATGGATATAGATCCATCCGTTTTTTTCAAATCTGGAAGCCTTAGCCAGGCGGGGGTCAGTTTGGGCAAAGGAAGAACCAAAACCAAACAAAGATACACAGAGCAGTAAAGTAAGTTTCATTTTTAATGATTTGAAGTGGGTATTATCCAGGCAAAACGGTAATAATGGTTTCCAGGGTGGAAATCTAGGCAAAATTCATGAAAATTCAAAGAATTGAGATACCGGAATGAAGATAAAGGAAGGCCTAATTGGTAGATTTGAAATATTACATCTGGATTTAATGACTCCGGACCGGTTATTCCTGGTTAGTCACCAGGTCAACCCAGGAAAATATGGCCAGGAACCAGCTTCCAGGGAAAACTTACCGGTGTTTTCTGCGCAGTTCAGGATGCCGGATGGCAGCTTTTGCCATGGAGTCCCGGAGAGATTTTTCCGCAGCATCGCTCCAATATGCGCAGCCCAACTGCAGGTATACAGAAGTATAGGCAATCGTATCTGTCGTTTTCAGGACCAGGATCCGGAACAACCGGGAAGCAGCAGCAATTCGGGTGAATACGGAGTCATGAAGCATGACCTGGGGCTGGATATTTCCCAGCAGTTTTTGTAATGCATTGCGATAAGCTACTATCCCTGGAGCAAATTCGGGTTGCACATACTGTAACTCCTGATCTGTATATATTATTGGTTTGATATGGTTAGAGGCCTTAATTTCCTGTAGGGTAAAGCGAAGGGCTGTCAGCATATCTTCATTCGTGTAAATGGTCTCAATGCCCCGCCCATTTTCCAGGGGGAAAGCCTTATCCACTAATAGGATCCAATTCCGGTGACCCAGCAGGGGGAGTTCGTTGTCCAGGGTGGATTCCCAACTGACCGTGGGAGCAGCTGTTGCATTTGTTTGTCCGGAAGAATCTGGAAAGTTGCAACCAGGGGTCAATAAATATAATACCCCTAAACAAAATAAGGAGCACATGGAAAAAATGGGGAATTTCATATACGTATTTTAGATGAAATCATTACCTGCAGCCATATTACAATGTACTGAAAATTACACATTCCTTTGACTCTGGAAATTAAAATAATTTACATCAGCGTTAATTTACCGGATATTTGGATTATTCCGGATTACGGTGTCTATGGACAGATCTACAGATATATTGATTATTGGGGGAGGAGCTGCTGGATTAATGGCCGGACGGGAACTGACCAGGGGAGGACTTTCAGTGAGGATTCTGGAAGGACGTAAGAGGCTGGGAGGGAGGATACATACGTTGCCTGTCCAAAATTTTCCCGGTAATGCGGAAGCAGGTGCGGAATTTATTCATGGAAAAACACCTATTACACTAGGTCTCCTGAAAGAAGCCAATATTGGCCATTACGAAACTGGCGGACAGCGCTGGAATGCAGGCACTGACCGGAAACAGTCCAATCTTTCCGGGGTTCACTGGGAAGAATTCGAGCAACAATTAAATGAACTTGAACAGGATATGACCCTCAATGACTTTCTGGGTCAATATTTCCGGGGAGCCCGATATCAAGGGCTTAGGGATTCCGTCCGTGGAATGGCTTCCGGTTTTGATTGTGCAGATCCCGATCTGGCCAGCGCTTTGGCATTAAGGGAGGAATGGTTCTCACAAACCGAAAATGGAGATCCCCAATACCGGATTCAGGGTGGGTATTCGCAGCTGACCGGTTTTCTGGAAAAGGAAATCAGGTCAGGCGGAGGAAAAATAAAGATGAATACGTTGGCAAGGGAAGTGCTATGGAATAGGAATCCCGTCATCGTTTTCGGGGATAAGGAGGAAGAATACCAAGCCCGGAAAGTACTGATCACTATACCTACAGGGGTACTCCAATCAAAGACCAGGGGTAAGGGGAAATTAAACTTCAACCCTTCAATTCCCGAACTGGAGGATGCAGCGGATCAGATCGGGTTTGGATCGGGGATTAAATTTCTTTTATTGTTCAGGTCTGCTTTCTGGAAAGACCGGGAATTCCTGGACCTGATTGGGCCCGGAAAAGATCATTTAGGTATGATCTTTTCCAAGTTCCCCGTTCCTACCTGGTGGACCCCATTTCCAAAGGACGATCCAATGTTAACCGGCTGGATCGGTGGTCCCCCAGCAGCCCGGCTCAAGCGGTCCTCAGACAACGTATTATTGACACTGGCAGAAGAGTCAATCCTGGCCATTTTTGGAAGGTCAACAGGATGGTTTAGGCAGAATCTGGTTAAATCTAAAGTGATCAATTGGGCTGGTGATCCATACTCCAGGGGATCCTACAGTTATGCCACCCTCGGATCCGGTAAAGCCAGAAAGCAATTTGTGGGTTTTCCTTCTGAAAACCTGTTTTTTGCCGGAGAAGCTTTCTATGAAGGGCCATTCCCGGGAACGGTGGAAGCGGCCCTGGCCAGCGGAAAGGAATCGGCACACAGGATGCTTAGCCTGCCCCGATAAGGTTTATTTACCAACTTCGAGTACTTCAAATGTGCCGGGGATGATTGGTGGCCTGTGAAAACGTTGATTGGGGGTTTGCGCAGTTTCAGGACCAAATTCTGCCGTAGGCAGAAAAAGGTGATGGTTCACCACATCTACTGTGGAGGTACGGGCTCCCCGTTTGGTCGGTACATTGGCTACCACTTTATATTTGCCGGCAACATCCTTGATCATGGTCAGGGTTCCTTCGCCGTTTGAGCTGAAGGCATAACCCGTACCCGGATCAAAATCCGTTCCGTCACATCCTTGTCCGGTGGGTAATTCTGCAAGAACAGCTCCGGTTTTGGCATTCATGACTACCATCATCTTATTGTCACAACCAATGAACAGGACATGATGCTTGCTGTCAATAGCCAGGCCGGAGGGAGATTGGCCCTTGCCAATAGGCCAATCATTGGTTATGGTAAAATTCCGGGTATTTATAGCAGCCAGTTCACTCTTACTTTCAATATTGACATAAATATGTCCCTGCCCATCAGATACGGCAGTTTCAGGGCGTCCTCCGAGGGGAAGGGTTTTGTATACGTGGTCGGTAGAGGCATCAATGATGGTCGCCACCTGACTTTGGCCGCAGTTCACAAAAACCTTTTTGGTAAAGGGGTCATACAGGATACCATCCGGCCCCTTCCCGGTTCCCACAGAATCGATAACCTGATTCGTCTTCAAATTGAAAACCGTGACCTGGTTTAACTGGCCATCAGTGACAAAACCTTTATTGAATTCGGGGGCAAACACAATGCCATGCACCCCGATCGTATGTGGAATCACCCCAATAGAATCCCCTGAACGTTCATCCATCACAATCACTTCCGTCCCATGGGAAACATATACCCGGTGCAAGGGATGAAATACATTAATATAATCCCAACCCCCACCTCCGCCCAAATGGATTTGGCGGATTACATGGTAGCCGGGATCCTGCGCATATCCGATACTGGAAAGCAGGAAAGCTGGAATGAGGAATAAAAGGCAAGATAAATGAGTAATTTTTTTCATATAATTATTTTTAAGAAGCCAAAAATATCTATTGATTTTGAAGACTTTCTGAATTATCGGTCAGCTCAGGCAATGAACTGTTATCGGATGAATTACGTATTTATACCTGATTTTTGTTTCCCCTCTTGAATTCGCGAAGGTTCAGGTATATCTTTATCCATAATCAAAAGTTTTGCCAATAAAGCCGAATTAAAATAAAAATCTTTAATGAGTATCTAAAATTCACCCTGATTGATCCAAATATACATGACCCCTTTTTTGTTAACCCCAAAATCTCCTCATCATGCATTCCTTAGCCTTTGACTATCCACCAGGAAATAAGCACACTGGCCATCCCATGAATTCGGTTGACCTTAACACCTCAACCTTCATCCTGTCAGGGTTTCAGTCCAGCATTTGGTTTGGTTATATTAAGGTCTTCCCAAACGGGTCTTAAATGCCCTGAATCCGGTGTTGGTTTTCAACAAGTATCCCATAAATCGGGTATTCCGGCCATGATTATTGATTGATTGACTATATCTATGTTATTTATTCCATTCTATATAAAAAACACTACCATGAAAAAATTCATGATTATTTCCCTGATCCTGCTGGCCAGCTTCAGGCTGGCTACCGCGAAAATTTGGCGGGTCAACAATACCTCCGGTATTTCGGCTGATTACACCACTCCCCAGGCTGCCCATGACGGGGCAGCATCCGGTGATACTATCCAGATAGAAGGTTCTCTCATTAGTTATGGACCTGTGACATGCACCAAGCCCCTGGTTTGGATCGGACCGGGATATTTCCTTGCGGAAAACCCGCAGACCCAGTACAGCCTGCTGACAGCGATAGGATTAAGCTTTACGTTCAATACCGGAAGCAGCGGAAGTTGCGTGATGGGCATGAATTCACCCAATATTTACATCAATGAAAACAATATAAAGGTCCTACGCAATTTAAGCCCGGGAATTTATCTGGGGCAAACTACCGGCAATACGTATTCGGGGGATACAATTGCCCAGAATTTTATCTGTAACATTTTTAACTATCCTACTTACTCAACCTTCTCCAATCTGCAGATATTCGACAACAGTATTTTGAACCTTTATCTGGATGGACCGACGACCAACGGGGACCTGTATAGTAATTACATAGAAAATGTTTCCTATGTGAATAATTTCCTGGTGGAAGATAATATCATTAGTGGGGATACCATAAATATCCGGACCAACAATACTTTTTTAAACAATATCCTATATAACGGCACCAATACCACGGCCAACGGTAATGGGAATTTTTATGTAGCTCCTTTTACCGGCATTTTTACCAATTACGCTAACCGAACTACCATTGATGCAGGGCTGGAATTGGCTGCAGGGTCTCCAGCCAAAGGGGCAGGAATTGGTGGCATTGACCTGGGCATATTTGGGAACGGGACACCCTATATGCTATCGGGTATGGCTCCCATACCGAGCATTTATACCCTTACGGTACCCGCGACGGTGGCTGCAGGGTCCAATTCAATGTCTGTCACGGTAAGTATCAAATCGCACAATTGAGCCATATCGTTTTTATCAGATTAGGTTTGGGAAGTTCCATCCCTTAAAAATCATCCACATGAAAAAACGATCCTTTTTTATCCATGGCATCGGGGTCATTATGCTCGCTCTACTGTTTAACCTGGCCATGGGACAGACAAAAATCATTCAGGCGGAATATTATGTGGACACCGATCCGGGGATCGGGAAAGCGACTGCGATTACGATTACCCCTGGTACCAATATCAGTAACCTGGCTTTTTCTGCGAATCTTACCGCAGTGCAGAATGGGGTACACCAGCTCCATATCCGGGCCCGTGATTCAGGAGGCAGCTGGTCGTTTAATAATTATTCAACCTTTTATAAGGGGAATACCACCATGGGCGGCACCTTGTCAGCGCAATCGAATATCGAACAGGCGGAATACTATGTGGACACTGATCCGGGCATTGGGCTGGCTACGAATATCCCGATTACCCCCGGCACGAATATCAGTAACCTGGCCTTTTCTGCTGATCTTAGTTCGGTGCAGACGGGGGTACACCAGCTCCATATCCGGGCCCGTGATTTAGGAGGCAGCTGGTCATTTAATAATTATTTTACCTTTTATAAGGGGAGTATCATTCTGGGCGGAACCCTTCCAGCGGAGGCAAATATCGAACAGGCCGAATATTATGTGGACACTGATCCGGGGATCGGAAAAGCGACAGCGATTACGATTACCCCCGGTACCAATATCAGTAACCTGGCCTTTTCTGCTGATCTTACCGCAGTGCAGAATGGGGTACACCAGCTCCA
>DATLTB010000015.1:0-10654 GCA_035533815.1 Chitinophagaceae bacterium | reverse complement strand
AGGGAAGAAGTCACCGGAATTGCAGATACCCTGACCGCTAAACTCGTGGAATCAGGACTGGGTTACCATTACCCCCTGTTATTCGGAGAAGATACGCGGCGGATATGGTCCCTGCGCAAAGCTGGATTAGGACTGCTCGGCAATATGCCCGGCAATGAAAAACCGGTGCCGGTGATCGAGGACACAGCCGTGGATGTGGCCGATCTACCGGAATATATCCGGGAATTCAACGCCATTCTGAAGAGATACGGACTCTATGCGGTTCATTACGCCCATGCCGGATCCGGGGAAATCCACCTGAGGCCCATCCTTAACTTAAAGACGGCAGAAGGAAATCAGCTTTTCCGGGCTATTGCCGGGGAGATCGCCACCCTGGTCAAGAAATACCGGGGTTCGCTCAGTGGGGAACATGGGGATGGCAGGCTCCGCGGTGAATTCATCCGCCAGATGATCGGGGAAAAAAACTATGGCCTGCTCCGGGAAATTAAATTTTCCTGGGATCCTCAGGGCATATTCAATCCGGGTAAGATCGTGGATACCCCCCCAATGAATACCATGCTCCGCTACGAACCCGGACAGGTTGACCCGAAATTGAATACTTATCTTGATTTCGGGAAATGGGGTATACTCCACCATGCGGAACAATGCAACGGAACAGGGGATTGCCGGAAGACCCAGTTAAGTGGGGGGACTATGTGTCCCAGCTATATGGCCACCCGCAATGAAAAGGATACCACCCGGGCCAGGGCCAATATCCTGCGTGAATTCCTTACTCATTCCACCAAACCGAACCGGTTCAATCACCAGGAAATCAAAGAAGTGATGGACCTCTGCCTTTCCTGCAAAGGATGTAAATCGGAATGCCCTTCCAATGTCGATGTGGCGAAACTGAAGATGGAGTTTTTGCAACAATATTATGATGCAAACGGAATTCCGTTGCGGGCCAAGCTGATCGGGAACTTCAATGCAATCAACCAGCTGGCTTCCAGGGTTCCCGGTATATATAACACCCTGGTGGGATCTAAATGGACAAGTGCCCTGTTCAAATCCATTTGCGGGTTTGCCCAATCCAGGCCCCTCCCCCGACTGCAGAAGCAAACCCTGGAAAAATGGTTTTCCCGCCATCAACCGCAGGTACAATCGCCGGTTCAAGGTCAGGTTTTCCTATTCTGTGATGAATTCACCAATTTCCATGATTCCGACATTGGAATCCACACGATCCTGTTGCTGGAAAAACTGGGTTACGAAGTCCGGATACCCAGTCACTCCGAGAGCGGTAGAACATGGCTTTCCAAAGGCTTGCTTAGGCAAGCCCGGAATATTGCCGAATATAATGTCCGCAGGCTGGGTCCGCTGGTCAGCGAAAAAACTCCCCTGATCGGCATAGAACCATCAGCCATCCTCTGCTTCCGGGATGAATATCCTGAACTGGTGTCCCCTGAATTAAGGGATGCCGCCAGATCCCTGGCCAAAAATACCCTGCTTGTAGAGGAATACCTGACCCGGGAGACAGAAATGGGCCGGATCGGGCCAGGCGCATTCAACAGGGACCCGGAATCAATCCTGCTTCACGGCCATTGCCAGCAGAAAGCCCTGACTTCCCTCGATATGACCAAGAAAATCCTTTCCCTCCCGGAAAATTACCAGGTGGAGATCATTCCCAGCGGTTGTTGCGGAATGGCCGGATCCTTCGGTTATGAAAAAGAACATTATGGGCTGTCTATGCAAATCGGAGAGCTGATCCTCTTTCCCGCAGTCCGTCAATGTCCGACAGGCACGCTGATATCAGCCACCGGTACCAGTTGCCGGCACCAGATCAGGGACGGAACGGGAAAAAAGGCCTTTCACCCCATGACCTTGTTGTATAATGCCCTATTATAATCAATTCCAGAAAAGCCCCCAGGCATTAGGGGATATCGGAAATACATTCAGAATGAAAAATCCCAGGTGATGCTGGGCAATACAGGAAATAAGGCTACTTTTTCAGCTTGTACGGAAAGGGTCCCATTCAGATAACTTCCGCTCTGGTAAAAATAAATAAAGTACGGATTCAATCTGCTGTATACATTGTAAACAGAAAAATTCCAGCTATGCCCGAATTTCCGTCCGGGTTTCCTGCGGGGAGTAAAGGTCGCAGAAATATCCAGCCTGTCATAGGGGGGCATCCGGTAAGCATCGATCGAACCCTCACCCTGGGTCAGTACTCCTTCGATAAAATAAAATTTATCCGGCAGCGTGGCCGTATTACCGGTGGCAAAGATAAACACCGCAGAAAAGTTCCACCTGCGGTTCAATGCGTAAGTTCCTACCACGGACAGGTCATGGCGGCGATCATATTTTGCCGGGAAGGCTACTCCCTGATTAAGATCCGGGAACTGCTGCCAGGTCCAGGCCAGGGTATACCCGATCCAGCCGGTAAACCTTCCCCGTTGCTTATGCAGGAAAAGTTCTGCCCCATATGCCCATCCCCTGCCGAAAACAAAGGAATTTTCCGGGTCAGCCAGAGAGGGAGTGTACCCGGCTCCGAACTGGATCTGATTGCTCATGGTCCGGTAATAAAGTTCCAGCGAAGTTTCATACATATTGTTATGGAAGTTCCGGAAATAGCCCACGGAATATTCCCAGGCAATTTCTGGTTTCACCCGGTATGTGCTGGGGACCCAGAGGTCGGTGGGTAGGGTTGTCGCAGAATTGGAGACCAGGTGGATATACTGGTAGTTCTTGGTTACCGAAGCCTTCAGGGAAGAAGAATCGTTAAGCTTATACCTCAGGATCATCCTGGGCTCCAGTCCCCCGTAAATCTGGACAGGTTGGAAGCGCCGGTAAACCGTACTGTCTGTCACATTCCCAGCAGCATCTTTCTGGTACTGGGTATACGGACCTACCTGTTCAAAGAGGCTGTATCTAAGGCCCAAATTCAGCTTCAGTTTCGGACTGATATCATAATCATCCAGGGCATATATGCCGATTTCATTGCCATATTTGACAAAAGTATTGGCAGGGCTGAACCGGATACTTCCTGAATTTCCTGAAGCAGTCGAGGGGAAAAAGGTATGATAAATATAATCCACCCCAAATTTGATGTGGTGGTGCAGATTGGCATAATAGTCCACATCAGTCTTGAAATTCAGGTCCCTGATCCCAGAAGACAAGCCGATATTAAAATTATTCTGATCCGCCGAAAAAGAAAAATGGTAATTATTATAGATCAGGGCGGTGTTGGCAAACAGCTTATTGCTGAACAGGTGGTTCCACCGCAGGGTCCCGGTGGCATTTCCCCAGGGGATAGTAGCGGAGAAATTCCGTTGCCTGCTGTTATAATTGAATACATCCCTCCCGAAATAGCCACTCAGAAAAAGATGGTCCTTTTCAGAGAAATGATAATTTGCCTTGGCATTCAGGTCATAAAAATAATACCCTGACCCGTAAAAGGAACTTTGCTTGTTCTCGAATGGACGAATTAGCAGGTCAATATATGTCCTACGGCCGGAAATGATAAAAGAGGCTTTGTTTTTAACGATCGGACCCTCCAGGGAAAATCTGGAAGCAATCAGCCCGATGCCCCCTTCCCCCTGGAACTTCTGGTCATTGCCTTCCTTCATCGAAATATCTACCACAGAGGATAGTCTGCCTCCGTAATTGGCTGGCATTCCTCCCTTGATCAGGGTTACATCCCTGATGGCATCTGCATTAAAAATGGAAAAAAAGCCGAAAAGGTGACCGGTATTATACACCGGGGCATCATCCAGCAGGATCAGGTTCTGATCCGGTCCGCCGCCCCTGATATAGAGACCCGTATTCCCTTCCCCTGCCGACTGGACTCCCGGTAAAAGCTGGATGGATTTCAGGACATCCACTTCTCCCATAAATGCAGGCAATTTTTTTATCTGGAGGGCAGAAAGGGTAATGGTGCCCATGGTTGCCGTATTGACATTTTCATCCCTGCGCTGTCCGGTAATGGTTACCTCACGAGCTTCCACGGTATGGTAATTCAGTTGTTCATCCAGCCTGAGATTCCCCCCGAGGGTGATACTGGTGGTCCGGGTAGCATAACCCAGGTAGGAAAAAACCAAGGTATACCTGCCTGCAGGAAGTGTCAAAGAATAAAATCCATAGTCATTGGTGTTTACCCCCGCATGCAGGCCAACCACATTTACCCCTGCACCGGAAAGGATCTCCCCGCTGGAACTGTCCCGGATAAAGCCGCTGATGGCAAATTTCTTTTGAGCATGTCCCAGGTACGGTATACAAAGCAAACAAAATCCGGCCAGGATGACCGCCAGGGCTGAGGATTGAGGATGAGCCTTTCTTCGTAGATGTCGCATGCAGGTTTCATTGTCCGGGCTGCGGGCCATTTCATGCAGATTATACCGGATCCCTGTTAATATTTCATGGTCTCCCTGACCTGCCCGCAGTCCAGCATTTCTCTGCCGAAATAGGGGTTTTCGATTTGCCGCCGGTTGCTCAGCCAGTAGGCTCCCCGGTAATTGAATGCCATTGGGCAGTACTGCCGGTAAACCGTCTGGTTTTGCAGGCCAACGGTCCTGACCAGGTCATAGGTAATGTCGGAAATCATCTGAAACTCCTCCAGTTTACCCTCCCTGGTATCTTCCCCTGCAAATCCGGTGATCTCTCCCTGTAAACTTATGGCCATACCGTGGGCCTGGTCAAATTGACCTGTATTTTTTATCCGGGAAAGAGGGACTGCTGTAATGACCGAGGACAACTGTAAAACTGCCGTATCCGCACTGGCTGTATCCTGATTAACCATATCATCCTTCAACAGGTAATAGCTGAACAGTACACTATCCATCCGAGCGAGCAGGGTGTCCGAAGGACCACGGGAATGAAGGACAAGTGTGGATCGGCTGCCTCCCGGTTGGGTATGCCAATGGCAGGCTGCCAAAACCAGCAGGGCCAGGGCAATCATGAAGCGTTTCATCCGTTCCGTTTCAACAAATGTATTCTATTTGATGCAGTCCTGCAGTTGCCTTCAACCTACTTTTCCTTAATTTTGCGGCGCTTAACGGTGAAAGTGCATGCTGATCTCCCTGCAGAATATTCATTTTGAATATGGCGCCCGCGTTATTGTTGCGGATGCCAGTTGGCCCATCATGCCCGGAGAACGCATCGGATTGATCGGGCTGAACGGAACCGGGAAATCCACCCTGCTCCACATCATCAATGGGGATTACCGGGTGTCTGCCGGGTCTGTGGACCGGGCTAAAAACCTGACCATCGGTTTTTTTAACCAGGACCTGCTCAGCCTGGAAACCGAAGCTTCCATCCTCAGTGTTGCCATGACTGCTTTCGATAAAGTGATTCAACTGGAAAAGGAGATAGAGGCCATCACCAATACCCTGGCTAGCGGGGAAAATGAAACCCTGCTGCATTTATTTAGCGACAAGTTGCATGAACTGGAAGCCCTGGACGGTTATCATATCAGGCATCGCTCAGAAGCTATCCTGGAAGGTCTGGGATTTTCCACCCAGGACCTTTCCAGGCCATACCATGAGTTTTCCGGAGGCTGGAGGATGCGGGTTTTACTGGCTAAAATGATCCTGCAGCAACCAGACCTGCTGATGCTGGATGAACCCACCAATCACCTGGATCTGCCATCCATCGAATGGCTGGAAAGGTATTTGGTGCATTATCAGGGATCGGTCATCATAGTATCCCATGACCGGTATTTCCTGGACAGAATGGTTACTAAGATTGTAGAGCTATACCAGGAACAGCTTCACCTTTACAGTGGCAATTACTCTTTTTACGAGCAGGAAAAACTCCTGCGCAGGGAAGGCCAGAAAAGAGCCTATGATAACCAGCAGGAATACATCCGCCAGCAGGAGCGGTTTATTGAGCGTTTCCGGTCCAAAGCTACCAAGGCTGCCCAGGCCCAGAGTGCATTGAAACGGCTTGATAAAATGGAACGCATTGAAGAAGTGGACCGTGGTGCAGCCAGGATCCGCATCAGTTTCAGCGTGGAAAAGATTCCCGGGAAGATGCTTTGCACGCTAAAGGGAATTTCCAAACAGTTCGGGGAAATCCGGGTACTTGACCAGGCAGATGCAGAAATCGCCCGGGGGGATAAAATCGCTTTGATTGGCGCCAATGGGAAGGGGAAGTCCACCCTGCTTCGCATCATCGCCGGCACAGAACCCTGTTCAGGGGAAAGGAAGCCAGGACATCAGGTGGTGACCAGCTTTTATGCCCAGCATCAACTGGAAGCCCTGCACCTGGAAAATAACGTACTGGATGAACTCAAGGGCTGTGGCAGCGGTAAGACGGAACAGGAACTCCGAAACCTGCTTGGTTGCTTCCTGTTTTCCGGGGATGATGTATTTAAGAAAATCCGTATTCTTTCCGGAGGAGAAAAAGCCAGGGTGGCCCTGGCCAAGACAATCATCAGCCGGGCCAATTTCCTGCTGCTGGATGAACCCACCAACCACCTGGACATGAATTCTGTAGAAATGCTTATCGGGGCATTGCACCAATATGAAGGAAGCTATATCCTGGTCTCCCACGATCGGTATTTCGTGCAACAGACGGCCAACCGGATCTGGGAGATCATGGATGGCCGGATCATAGATTTCCAGGGTTCCTTTGCCGAATGGGAAACCTGGAAAGCTTCCAAAACCCCCAATCCTGAAGAAAAAATGTTTCCGCCGGAAGGAAAGACAGCCGTACCCGCCCCTGAGATATCCCGGGATGTTGTGCTCCCGTTTGCAGACTTAAATAAAGGAGCAACAAAGGGCCTAAGGGATACTAAGAAAGAGTTGCAGAAGCAACAGCGGATTTTCCAGGACCTGGAAAACAGAATGACTAAAATGCAGGCCGAAAAGGCCAGCCTGGAATCCATCCTGGCTACTCCCGGGATTTATGCGGATAAGCAACGTTTCCTGGAATGCGAATCCCGCTATCAGGTGGTCCTGAGCACACTGGAAACGGCCAACAGGGAATTTGAATTGGTTTTTGAACGTATCCTGAACCTGGAATCCAGCACCCTTCCGGGAGAACTGCCTGTGCATTGATTACCTGCTTTGCGGAAAAATTGGTGGACTGCCCTGTTTTCAATACATTTCAGACAAATTTGCCGGAAAGCAGGGGGCTGTCCTATTTTTAATCTGATCCGGTTAACGGAAAATGAACCTGGACCCAGTAGACCCTGGTCAGTCCCTAAGCATTACCTCCAGATTTACCCATGAAAAAAAACATCCTGATATTAAGTATCCTGCTGCTGAATGTTCAACTGGTTTCAGCGGCCTTCCAGCAACCCGATCCGGCCAGTCAGCTGGTTGATCATATTAAGGCCTGGTATGCCTTTCCCCGGGAAGAAATCATCCTGCTGCAAAACAAAAAAAACTATTCCCCTGGGGATACGCTGTGGTTCAAGGCTTATGTGCTGAACCCATTCAGCCACACGCCATCCAGGACCAGCAACCTTTTGCATGTTGCCCTGATGGATGGTCAGGGAAGTATCCTGCACACCCTGATCCTTCGGTATGATACGAATGGTTACTGCGGATATTTTGTCCTTCATACCGGCATGACCAGGGGGAAATATTTTTTAATGGCTTACACGAACTGGATGAAAAATTTCCCCGGACATGATTATGTCCTGAAAAGGGTCCATATTGGCCATCCATACCCGGGAACTGAACATCTTCAACCCCAAACCAGCTCCAATCGCCCCAAAAGCGTGGCTGACCAAATCCGCTTTTTTCCGGAAAGTGGTCATATCGTCGGTGATTATACAAATGATGTAGCATTTTTGGCGCAGGATTCCATGGGACAGGGTTTGAAAGTGACCGGGTATATCCAGGATGACCAGGGAGCTGAAGTAACGGAGTTTCAAAGCCAGGGAGCTGGTCTGGGAATTTTTCAGCTTCCCGTTTCTAACAGAAAAAGGTTCATTGCCCATACCCGTTTCCCGGATGGGACCAAGGAAACAGACACCCTGCCGGCAGCTGAGCCTTATGGCTACATCATACATTTGGCCCATCAGGACAGCGAAAAGCTGCAGGTGGTTGTCGTGCCCGGAGACTCATTGGACAGGAAGGGAAAACAAGCTATTCTGCTTGCCATCAGCGGCGGACGGGTTTGTTATGCCGCTACAGGTACAAATGGGTTCGCAGTGAATATTCCCACTGCAGATTTTATTCCCGGCATAGCACAGCTCAGCCTGTTTAATGTTTCGCAGCAACTGATTACCGAGCGACTGGTTTTCATTCCCCCTCCCCCATTATTCCAGATACACTCCACCAATTTGGACACCGGTCAACCCGGGCTATCAGTCCGGATTACAGGGAATCATCACCTGGGGAAGGTTCCCACAGGGAACTATATGCTGACCGCTGGAGATCCTGCGACTGCTGCAGACCTGGAGGCAAATAATATTGCCGGGAAATTGCTTTTGGGGGATGAGTTTAAAGGAAATGTCCCAGGAATGTCCGGTAACCCGGATCCCAGTAATCCGGAATATGCCCCTGTATTTGAAATGCTCGTGATGACCGGCACCTGGAAAGGTCCATCCTGGAAAGATATCTTGACAGGAAGCTCTCCCTCCATCAAATTCCTGCCTGAACTCAGCCAGGTTATCGGCGGTAAACTGGTAACCTCAGGAGGGAAACCAGTTGAAAATATACATGTCTCCCTGATTTCCAGGGCCCAGGAATTATATGCCTGGGATACTACTAATACCCAGGGCCGTTTCCTGTTCAGCGGGTTGTCCTTAGCGGATTCTGTGCCCTGCATGCTCAGTTTAGCATTGAATAATAAAGAAAAGCATGAGGGGATTACCATTCAGTTGGATACCAATTCCCTGTTCAGGCTCCCCGAGGATTTTCATTTACCGGGGCAAGACCATTTCCCCCTGAAAAACGGGAATGCGGATATAATAAAACAAAGCTACAAGGATAAGTCCGTTTTGTTGGATACGGCCAGGGTAAAGGCGCACTACCAGTATTCCCGGAAAATGCATGCCTCCAATGTATTGACCAGTGATGAGCTGATCAAATTCTCCGACCCTATTCAGGCCCTGGGAATGATGAACGGAGTGCAGATCCGGATCATGGATGGACAACCCCATATCCTTATCAATGGCAATGGGAGTTTCTCCACATTCAGCGATCCCCTGCTTGTAATTGACAATGTGGAATTCACTAATACGGACGAACTCAGCTCCTTGTCCGTGACGGACATTGATTCCATCGTAGTCCTGCGGAACGCGGACAGGTATGGATCCCGTGGCGGAAATGGAGCCATATTGGTTTTTATGAAAAAGTCGGGAGGATACTCATCCGGGAGCGGGCATACCGGCATACAGACCTATTTTTTCCCTGGATATGAAAAACCAATAGAGACACCTGTCCAGGAAGGTGAAATTCCCGGTAAAAACTGGTGGTTCCGGCAGGTCATCCCTGACTCTTTGGGCACATCCTTAATGCATATTCCAGAACCTGGGAATACCCCGAAAAATATTTACCTGGTCTTTCAAGGAGTTTCTGATAGTGGAATTCCTGTTTTTATAAAAAAAACAATAAGGGTCCAGGATTTGAAATAATTAGACTTCATGAAAATCTTTTTTTTCCTGGGGGTGCTTATATCCCTATCCTGGACTATTTACGGCCAGATAAAAGGTAACGAATATGGAGAGCCATTAGTAGTCTTGCAGGAAACCAGGCCAATGGTCAATCAGGCAAATGTGGATGATCCCCTATTCGTGATTTATAGCACAGGTCAGGTGATTTACCAGCATACTTCCGACCAAAATCCAGTATTTTATCAGGAAAAGTTAAGCAAGGCACAAACCCAGCAACTGATCTTTGATCTTGACCTGACAGACACGCTGATGACCATGCCTGATCAGATCATGGCTGACACAGCCAGGGGAGAGCCAATCTTTCAGCTGATCCTGAATTTTGATACCGTGAAATCCATCGAAGTATATGGAAACCTCCGGGATAGTTCTGCCAAATCACGCAGTAAAGTACCACAGGTTTTACTGAGTGCCTTAGACCATATATTCAGGTATGGGAATGAAAAGGATACTGTCTGGATACCGGACCAGTTTGAAGTAATATTAACGCTGGATGATGATGCTGAATGGGCACCAGTGGGCTGGCCCGGGACCTGGCCTCAATTAAATGACCCAGCGGTGATTAAAAGGAGTCCTGATCTATATAGTATTTTTATGAACCGGCAATTGTACAAATCTTTTCTTATTTATTTACATCAGCTTAAACCCGGCCAGGATACCGAACTGGACGGAAAACGATTCAGTGTATCCTGGCGTTTTCCGTTCCCTCATCTGAGATAATAATTTTCCCTGACTTATACTACAAACGGTTTAATATAGTGCATTTAATGTCATTAAAATGTCGGAATTTTAGCGTCAATAATTTTTTCAATTCGGCGATATGTTTAGTATTAACCGTTTTAAAAGAATGTTTTATTGTATCATGAAATTCCGTTGGGGTATCATAATATTTTCCAATCAAAATTTGTCGTTTGGTGAATTTCCATAAACGTTCAATAATATTTAAATTTGGAGAATAAGGCGGTAGGAATAACAAATCGATATTTAATTGCTCTGCTTGCTGTTCTACAAATTTACAATGCTGATACCTGGCATTGTCCAATACGACCTGAACCA
>DATLTB010000014.1:0-3635 GCA_035533815.1 Chitinophagaceae bacterium | reverse complement strand
GAATATTCATAGCAGATAATGATTGATCTTTATCGGAAATAAGAGAAGAAGAGGGAAATGAGTTGCTGTATCCCGGATTGAAATGGGAGGCTCCCGAAGTTGACCGGAACGCCCCTGCCGGGTTGGCATATAGCTGTGAATGAGAAAGGGCAATCGGGATTTTGGAGCCTATTTTTCTGAAAAGACAATTTATTACGATAATATTCCTTTTACTATTAAAGCTACCCGGATGAAAATAAGACAACTATACCTGATCTGTCTTTGTGCAGGTATATTCAGTAAAGCCATTTCCAGTTATGGACAAGAACGGTTCAGCTTTGGGCTAACAGCCGGATACGGATTTACCGGGGAGACTTCTCAAACCCAGATTCCACCCCATATTAATCCATGTCCTGCTTGCGTATGGGATCCTACCTTTCATGGGCTTGCATTTCCCCTGGGGGGGATGGTAACTAATTGGGACATTCACGGGCCTATCCGTCTTCAGGCTGAGTTTCTGTTAACTGGTTTCGGGGTACGGGTCATTGATCAGACTTATGGCAATTACAAAAGAGGAATAATTTATTTTAAAGTTCCCATAGATGTACTGTACATGCTTAAAGCGGGTCCCGGCAATTTCCAGCTTGGAGTTGGGCCTTATATTGCCAAAGCATTATATGGAGTTTCCCGGGATGCCAAGATGAGCTTTGGGAACAATACGAATAATGATATGCGGGGAGGGGATTGGGGGATTGATGGTCGTGCTGAATATATAACCCAAAAGGGATTATTTGTATCCCTGGATTATGATGCCGGTTTGGAAAATGTCTTACCCGCAGCTCAACCTGGAAATGCTATTCGAAATTATGATGTAGATCTTTCTTTGGGGATTTTTTTCATTAGACGATACCATAAAGGAGAAGTAGTCATACCCGATAAATAAAATTATACAACCTGGCTACCCCATTCCTTTGCCTTTCTGAATCCGGATTCTTTAATAAAAAAGGGGTTGAAAATCATTGGGGTCTTTTTACTAAACCTATTCATATTGAATTATTTATAAATAATATAATAATACATTTTATATATTATATAAAATGAGATTAATATTATTGAGTGTTTAAATTAATGTATCTTTTATATATTTAGGCTATTTTTACTAACTTTATTGTGATGCAAACTTGGTGACATGAAGAGGTTCCCTGAAATTTGAGGTTAGCGTATGGCAGATCAAGAAAAACCCAGGGAAAGCTGGATATCCAAACTGAAAAACAAATACCGGTTGGTTATCCTGAATGAAGAAACCTATGAAGAAGTCACTTCTTTCAAGCTTTCCAGGATGGGGGTTTATGTTACCTTGTGTACCTTGTTTGTGATGTTGGTGGCAATTACAGTGGGGGTAGTGGTATTCACTCCGCTTAAATATTATATTCCGGGATATGGCAATATGAAACAACGGAAGGAATATATCCGCCTGAATTTACAGGTGGATTCCCTGGAAAATATTATGAGCAGCAGGGATCGGTATATGAAGGATTTGCATCGGGTCCTATCCGGCAGTTTTAACCCTGCTGTATTGGATACAGCTCAGTTGAAAATTCCGGCAGTAGTCAACAGCACAAATTAGCAGTATAATATGAAACCCTTCAGGATTTTCTGAAGCATTAATAACCAAAAACCTATTCTATGTTAACACAAAAAAGAAGGCCGGATGAACCGGTATTACCTGGATCTGATACGAATGTGATCGGACCGGGTACGGTTATCGAAGGTGATATTCAGGCCAATTCGGATATCCGGGTGGATGGCAAGGTAAAAGGATCCATTACTTCCAGTTCCAAGATCGTTATCGGTCCTGACGGGGAAGTGGAGGGTGATATGGTCTGCCGGAGCACCGATATTCTCGGAAAGGTAACCGGCACCCTTAAGGTGGAGGAACTATTGCTACTGAAGGCAAACGGACTCATCAATGGGGATGTCTTCACCGGTCAGTTTGAAATGGAACCTTCAGCCAAGTTCAATGGCAGGTGCCAGATGGACCAGCAAAAAGCAAAGGAAAGTTTTGGGGAAAACCGGTATGCAAAAGCAATATCCCTCCCGGAAGAGGAAACCGCTTAGGGATATCGTCAGGTATTCCGGGCTGGCTTTTGAAATGCTGGCTGCTATCGGAATAGCTGTTTTTGCGGGAATTGAGCTGGATAAGTGGCTGAAGTTTCATTTTCCGCTTTTTGTCCTTATTTTTCCATTATTGGCCATTGGCTTGATTTTGTGGAATATCATTAAATCCACAGAGTGATGATCGACAGTTTTTATATCAGGCTTGTGGTCGTTTTCGCCGCAGTCAACGGGTTAGGGATCGCCTTCTACCAGGCCATGCATGGCTGGGGAATCTCAGATGGGGCAGGAGCTACGGGTAATTTCGTACTTGCTGCGGTTTCCGGAATTTCCTATTATTTAAATTTCCAGGCCATTAAATCAGGAAGTACACATGCCTTTATCCGGCTGGTGTACCTGTCCATGTTCACCAAATTATTGGTTTGCATAGCCGGCATACTGATCTATGTCGTGGGTTTCCGGGAACATATGACCAGAAGCACCATTATCTTATTGATGATTCTCTATATTGTATATTCATTTTTAGAAGTTTTTTCCATTTTACAACTGTCTAAAACGAAACACCATTGAGCAAGAGAAATGAGGCCCCGTTGAATGTGCTGGAGAGTTTCTTACCGGAGGGGACATACGAACTGGTTACAGCATACATTATTAAATATAAGGTACACCTGACATTGACCAGGGAAAGGCAGAGTGTGTTGGGGGATTACCGTCATCCGGACAAGCAGGGAGGGCATCGTATTAGTATTAATGGCAATCTAAACGCCTATGCCTTCCTGCTCACCCTTCTTCATGAAATTGCGCATTTGCAGACTTTTCTGGATTACGGTTGGAAAGTAGCTTCCCATGGAAAGGAATGGAAGAAAGTGTTTGGCAAGATCCTTCATCAGGTTATCGGAAAAGGAATATTGCCCCATGATGTGGAGCATGCGGTGCTGGGTTCTATCCATAATCCCGGGGCTACCCACTGCACCGATGAAGAGCTGGTGAGGGTCCTGAAAAAATATGATAAAGGAAGACAGCATTATCATTTTGTGGAAGTCCTGCATGAAGGAGAACTTTTCCGCACTAAGGATGGAAGAATATTTAAAAGAGGAGAGAAGATCCGTAAGCGTTACCGGTGCCAGGATATCCGGTCAAAGCGCATTTACCTGTTTAGCCCGGTATATGAGGTGGAGAAGGTAAAAATGCAGTAAAATCCCCGGTTAACGCTATTTTTGAGTCCCCATCAAATGACATGGAAACAAAAAAAGATTATTTTTCCCATCCTACTGCAATCATTGATAATGGATGCAGGATTGGAAAAGGGACACGAATCTGGCATTTTTGCCACCTCATGGGTGGAAGCATCATCGGGGAGAATTGCAGTATGGGACAAAATGTGGTCATCATGCCGGAAGTCATTTTAGGCGACCGGGTCAAAATTCAGAATAATGTTTCTTTGTATACAGGGGTCACTTGTGGGGATGATGTTTTCCTGGGGCCCTCCTGTGTATTTACCAATGTAATTAATCCCCGCAGTGCTGTCAATAGAAAAGAGG
>DATLTB010000013.1:0-17373 GCA_035533815.1 Chitinophagaceae bacterium | reverse complement strand
CCGGACTACCTTGAGCCCCAGTTCCTTCCAACCCAGCATATCGGCATAGTCCTGGGGAAGGGGATGTATGGTTCCATCTTCCCACCTCAGCAGCCCCAGGGTACGGAAAGGCTTGCAGAACTGCACCATTTTTGAAGGAGTCAGGGTGGGGATCAGCAGGGGAAGGATCCGGATGCCCAGCACAAATATCCATAAAACCAGGGCAGGGCGAAGGGTAAACCGGAGGGCAGGGCTGGAGGAAAGCCGGGTAATATAGACCCCACCTGCGCCCATGAGCATCGGGTAGCAAACCATGGCATAGTACCCTTTCCCATGGGTCACCAGCAAAAAAACGATGATCGTCAGGTACATCCAACCCAAAATGCGAAAGGGTTTCCCCCGATGGGAGAACAGGTAAAAAGCCAACCCCGCAAGCCATACCGGTAAGCCAGCCAAACAATTTAATCCCTGGTCCATCAAAAAGGAAGAAGCACTGACATGGATCAGCTGGGTGCGGGACAATTCTTCCATATGGTGCACCACCGGGAACCGATGGATAATCTGCCAGATGATATTGGGAATAAAAATGACCAGGGCGATGCCCAGGCTGATCCAGGTATATTTATTCCTGATTAATTTCCGGTAAGGAGTTAAAATCATTCCTGCAAACAACCCGATGATGAACAATCCCATGGAATATTTATTCATCAGACCCAGACCCAGGATGATCCCGATATAGATCAGATACCGATGATCAGGCCGCTGGATATAGCGGATCAGGTACCAGGCACACCAGGTAAAATATAGGACTTCCAGGGCATTGGGCTGGAAAAGCATATCCATCCTCAGGTAACCCGAAAACAGGAAAGCCGCCATGGCCAGGAACTGGGCCAACAAACCTCCTCCCAGATCTTTGGCTATCCTTCCGGTAAATAGGATAGTGGCTGTACCGATCAGGGCAGGAATCAGCCGGATGACCAGCAGGGATTCTCCCAGCCATTTGCAGATCAGGGCCAAAACAGCCATGGTTGGTGGAACTTCCAGGTATCCCCAGGCCAGGTGATTGCCTTCTGCCAAATAAAGATATTCATCGCGCTGCAGGTCCCAGCGGTGGTTAGGCGCCAGCAGCTGAATAGCCAGCTTGCTGGCGGCCATCAGGAGGATCAGCCAATAGGTCCTTAGGAATTTATTCATGCCATATTACTGGTTCCGGATACCGATCTGGATCTCGGTAATATTATGTTTTTCATCTGTAAAATCCATATTCAGGTAGATTTCCCGGTTCTCACCCGTCAGCTCCAGGCCAGCCAGTTGAATTTCGCTGAGCAGCTTTCCATATACCTTCGGGAATTCAGCCCAGGATCCACCATGCACTATAGAGGCACACCGGAATGAATCGTATCTTTTGATGATAAAATCAGGGCCCGCATTTTCTGATGGGGTGACCGGCAGGCCGATATCCAGCAAAAATAAAGTATCCGGATTCCCGTCAGCTCCATGGTAAATCCAGTAAAGCGGACCGGTGATTTCCAGGCCTGCCCCATGGGCTGCTCCGTAAAGGTCCCTGGCTTTCACCCGGACATGTTTCGCCATGGAATTGAAATTGACTTTCTCGCTGTAAGTTAGCAGGCTCAGAGGGCCTATTTCCCGAATTGTCATTGCAAAAATTTAAGGAAAAAATGTACCGGCAAATAAAAACAGCTGTTGATAATGATCCTTGAATTTATACCTGCAGCGCTTTGAGATACTGATAACTGGTCGTGATGCTGGCAAACGGGTGTGGAGGATGATCATGTTCCACAAAGAAATGCTGCATCCCGGCAATCCGGGCATTCGCAAAGATCCTTTTGAAATTAACCACCCCTTTACCGACAGGTTCCAGGGTATTCATATCCGCACTGATATCCTTCACATGCCAAAGCGGAAACCTGCCGGGATTTTCCCGGAACAATTTCACAGGGTCCGCCCCCCCCTTGGTCGCCCAGGCAATATCCAGCTCCATTTTAACCAGGTCCGGGTCCAGACCATGGAGCAGCAGGTCATAAGGGATCTTCCCCTGAACCGGCCGGAATTCCATAAAATGGTTATGGTATGCCAACTGGATACCGGCCTTCCGGGCCAATTCTCCGCTTCGGTTCAGCACCCGGATAGATGCCTGAATTTCGTCCAGGGAACCAATCGGTGTGGTCGCGCAGACCAGCCAGGATAACCCTCCTGCTGCTGCTTCATCCACCAGTTCGGGACCATTGTCCTTCAGGTTCATCATGGGAGGGAAATGGACCGGTTTGCCCTGCTTGTCCAGGGGCATCTTCCCATTCGGAGGGAACTGGAATGGCGCTCCCAGCACATGATGGGAAATCCAGGACAGCCCATACTGCCTGGTCAGGGCGGAAAATGCTTTAGGGGTATACCCGTAAAAGGCGCCTTTCGCGCTGAATGCGGATTCCAGTTCCCGGTACCCGATAGCGGCCACTTTTTCCAGGGTCCCGGGTACATCCTGATCAATGACGGCATTCATCGTGTACAACTGCAGGCCAACAGGGTGTGTCATAGTCCCGGTGAACAGATTGGCCAATGCCCTGCGGGGGATCATCAGTCCCCCCAGGGCGAAAGTTCCGGCGGATTTCAGAAACTGTCTTCTTTTAAGCATAGATTTTATCCGTTAAGCCAATAAATATTAGGGGTCGTTTTACCGGACAATGTACAAAATAAGGGGGAAATGAAACTTCTTTGCCACTTAACTTTGTGTTATTTCTTAAATCTTACCCATGGCTGCACGCACCTATTCGCTGACTGAGTACAAAAAGATTTACCGGGTATTTGTCATCAGTGTGCTCAGCATTCTTTTGATCTCCCAGATCATCATTCAGCTCATGATCACGAGCGGGAAATATGATTCTTCCATCATCAGTCTGGCTGGTCAGCAGGGCATGCTCAGCCAGGATATTTCCAAAACCGTGCTCAGCATCCGGCTGAACCTGCTGCAGGGCAGGGATAACAGCCGCAATGCCACTGAGCTTAAAAGCATTGTCAGTCAATTTGGGGCCAATCATTATGCATTGCTGCTGGGCAATGATTCCCTGAATATCCATGCGGATAACAGCCCTGAGATACTGAAACTTTTCCGGGAGTTACAGCCCAGCTTCCTGGCTATTCAATTGCCGGCCACCACGATGGCCCATCAAACCACCCTGGCTGCCGGCATGGACGGGGATATCAATGATATCCTGGGACATGAAGGGGCATATCTCGGTATTATGGAAAGGATCGTAGCCAGTTACCGGTCGGAAAACCTGGAGAAAACCAGCCGCTTGCAACATATTGAGATTCTGCTGGCCCTGATCACTTTTTTACTCATCACCCTGGAAATCCTTTTCCTATATACTCCCCTGTTAAAACATCTGCAGCAAAGGAATGAGGCGCTTCAGGTCCAGTATGACCGGATCAGCCATTTCCTGTATGTGATCTCCCATGGAATTCGTAAACCGGTAGCCAACCTGCTTGGCCTTTCCGAACTGCTGACCTCGGAAAACACCACCGGGGGATCAACCCTGGAACATATCAGGCAAAGTACCTTGGAGCTGGATACCCTGCTTCGGGACCTGAATCAGGAGTTGCAGGGGGACCCCAAGGGGAAACCGCGCTGAACGGATCATCGCCACCAGTCTTTCAGTATGCTTCCGATCTGTTCATGCTCGATCAGAAACCCATCATGCCCATACCCTGAATCAATCTCATGATATGAAGCGGCGGGCATATGGTCGCGAAGCAGCAGTTGTTCAGGGGGTGGACAAAGGATATCGCTGGTTATCCCAATGATGAGGGTGGGTTGGTACATGGTAGCCAGTACCTTTTCCAGGCTGTCAGCCCTGCCGCGGGCGATATTGTGACTGTCCATGGACTTGGTGAGTAGCCAATAACTCTGCGCATTGAACCGGTTGACCAGTTTATTTCCCTGATGCAGGATATAGGAAGAAGCCTTGAAATGGTCGAGTTTAAGGTAATCCGGATCAGACTGCGTGCGGACAAAAGTATGGTAATTGCGGTAGGTAAGCATGCCGATGGCCCGGGCCGCCCGGAGCCCAAGATTTCCCGCGTCGGGGCGGTCCAGGTTCCAGGTCTGGTCAGCTTCGATCGCCAGACGCTGGGTGGAATGTACAGCGATACCCCAGGCACTCTCCCGGGCTCCGGTAGTCAACAGAAATAGCCTGCCTATCCGGCCTGGTTCAGCCAAAGCCCATTCCAGGGCCTGGTATCCCCCCATGGAACCTCCTGCGATCAGTCCCACCCGCTCGATTCCCAGGTGCTTCCTAAGCAGGATATGGGCTGCAACCATATCCCGGATGGTGATTGCCGGGAAATGCAGGTAATAAGGCAGTCCGGTCCGGGGATCCTGGATATTGGGTCCTGAACTGCCATAACAGGAACCCAGGATATTGGCACAAATGATGAAATGCCGGGAAGGATCAATCACCCGGCCTTCCCCGACCAGGCCTTTCCACCAGCCTGCAGGATCCGCATTGGCAGTCAGGGCATGGCAGATCCACACCACATTATCTTGGGAAGGTGCATAATTGCCATAAGTATGGTATGCGATTTGGAGTTCCGGCAGGACCTCGCCGGATTCCAGGGTAAATGGGTGTGGCCAGTGGAATTTTTTCAAGGCAAAATCCAGGTTTTCCGGAAACTAAAAAATATTGAAATGCAAAAGTAAGGCAATGTTTAACTTTGGGCCAACATATTATCAGCAAAGAAAACAAACAGTCCCTAAATATCTTTAAAAATGAAAATTACCTTTAGCCGGATAGATGATCAGGTCAATATGGAAGCCCTGGATGAAAATGGCCACCGGGTGCAGATGGATGCTTCCACCGGGCAGGGGGGCAATAATCAGGGTGTACGGCCGATGCAGATGCTCATTATGGGCCTGGGTGGATGTTCTTCCATTGATGTCATTACCATCCTGAAAAAGCAGAAACAGGAAATCCGGGATATCAAGATCCAGATAGATGCAGACAGGGAAGCAGGCAGGGAGCCTTCATTATGGGAAAAGATTCACCTTATTTTTCAACTGGAAGGCAGGATTGATCCGGGTAAGGCCAACCGGGCTGTGGAACTATCCATGATGAAATATTGCTCTGTAGCTGAAACCCTGAGAAGGGCCGGGGCTGCCATAACCTGGGAAGTCCAGGTAAAGGAATAGAATTTTAATTTGTCAACTGTGGATGATATGGATGACCAGAACCTTCGCCCGGAGACCAGGGCAATACGTAGCCGGATACCCCGTACCCAGCAGATGGAACATACCACTCCCTTGTTCCTGACCTCCAGTTTCTGCTATGAGGATGCCGAACAGATGCGGGCTGCATTTGCCGATGAGATCCCGGCCAATATATACAGCAGGTTCAGCAATCCGAATACCGATGAACTGGCCGCGAAGATGTGCATACTGGAAGAAGCGGAAGCCGGATATGCTACCGCTTCGGGGATGAGTGCCGTTTTCGGAAGCTTTATGGCTTTTTTGAAATCCGGCGACCACCTGCTGTCCTGCAATGCCATTTTTGGGTCCACCCATACCGTAATCACTAAATATCTGCCCCGGTGGGGAATCAGTGCCTCCTTTTTTGATATCCGCAAACCAGAACAGCTGGAAGCGCTCATCAGGCCGGAAACCCGGATGATTTTCCTGGAGACCCCATCCAATCCGGGGCTGGACATCATTGACCTGGCCTGGGTGTCCGCATTGGCACACCGTCACGGCATTATCGTTAATGTGGATAATTGCTTCGCCACCCCGGTCCTGCAAAAGCCCATCCTGCTGGGAGCAGACCTGGTTACCCATTCCGCCACAAAATGGATCGATGGTCAGGGAAGGGTGCTGGGAGGTATCGTCGTGGGTAAAAAGGAGCTGATCCATGAAATATACCTGCTTTGCCGAAGCACGGGGCCGGCCCTGTCTCCGTTCAATGGCTGGATGCTGAGTAAGAGCCTCGAGACCCTGCACGTCCGGATGGAAAGACATTGCCGGACTGCTCTGGCCCTGGCCAGGGCCCTGGAGTCATCCCCATATCTGCAGGGAATGAAGTATCCTTTCCTGGAATCACATCCCCAGTATGAGATTGCGAAAAAACAGATGAGTGCTGGTGGGGGTCTTTTCTGTTTTGAACTCAAGGGAGGGCTGGAGCAGGGCAGGAGATTCCTGGATGCCCTCAGGCTGCTTTCCCTGACTGCCAACCTCGGGGATACCCGAAGCATTGCCACCCATCCGGCGAGCACTACCCATGCCAAACTTGCTGAAACGGAAAGGCAATCCCTAGGCATTACCCCCGGCCTCATCCGGATTTCAGCAGGCCTGGAAGATCCAGGCGATATCCTGGCCGATATCGAGCAGGCCCTGGAGCATTCCCGGGGATAGCTGCCCGATTTCCCCAGTCCTGTTGATAACTGATCATGCGGCTTTTCCCCGGATATTTTATCTTTACATCGGTTTCCGGATAGGAAACATAAATCAGGAGATTATGCCCAGTTCAACAGATATTTCCATGTTTACCTTCCCTGGACAGACGGCTTTTTATCAGGGTAAGGTCAGGGACGTATATACCATCAGGGAGAAATTCCTGGTCATGATCGTCAGTGATCGCATTTCCGCCTTTGATGTGGTGCTGCCCAGGCCCATTCCCTATAAAGGACAGGTCCTTAATCAGATTGCCGCCCGGATGCTGGATGCCACCAAGGATATTTTGCCCAACTGGGTGCGAAGCGTACCCCTCCCCGAAGTGTCGATCGGTATCCGGTGTGACCCCTTCCCCGTGGAAATGGTCATCCGCGGGAATCTCACCGGTCATGCCTGGCGCACTTATAGTAGTGGTCAGCGGGTCCTGTGCGGGGTAAAACTGCCGGAAGGAATGAAGGAAAATGATTATTTCCCTACCCCGATCATCACTCCCACAACCAAGGCCCATGAAGGTCACGACCAGGACATTTCCCGGGAAGAGATCATCCGCAGCGGACTGGTCAGCGAAACGGATTACGCCCAATTAGAAGGGTATACCTATCAGTTATTTGACCGGGGAAAGCAGCTTGCAGCCAGCCAGGGGCTAATCCTGGTGGATACCAAGTATGAATTCGGTAAGTCCGGGGATACCATTCACCTCATCGATGAAGTGCATACACCGGATTCTTCCCGGTATTTTTATGCGGTGGGTTTTGAAGATAATCAGCAAGCCGGCAGGCCCCAGCGACAGCTCAGCAAGGAATTTGTCCGTGAATGGCTCATGGCTCGGGGTTTCCAGGGCCGGGAAGGCGAGCAGGTCCCTGAAATGACCGACGCCTTTGTGGACAGTGTTTCCCAGCGGTATATTGAGCTCTATGAACATATTACCGGTCAGTCATTCATCCGCCAGCAGGTGAGTTCCCGGCAGATCCGGGAACTTATTACCGATACCCTGGAGCAGCTATGATCCCGGGAGGCTGGCTGTTTTGCCGTAATTTTGCCGCATAATTCTTTTTCTTGAAGCATCTGAAGGCGCTCAATACCTATTTTTACCGGTATAAAGGATTGCTGATCCTGGGCATTGTCTTTACCGCGGTATCCAACCTCATGGCAGTGCTGGCTCCCCAGGTCATCCAGTACCTGGTTGACCTGATGGGCAGGGCAGGGGTAATGCACGGGGCCGCAGGCCATGCATCCGGGGAAATCGGGTTCCTCCGGTTTTGCTTTGGGTGGACTGGCCACCTCAATACCATGCAGGTGATCGCTTATGGCGGCGCCTTGCTGCTGGCCCTGGCCCTGCTCAGGGGTTTTTTTATGTTCCTCATGCGGCAGACCCTGATCGTGATGTCCCGGCATATCGAATTTGACCTCAAGAATACCGTATACAATCATTACCAGCAACTGGATCTTCAGTTCTTCAGGCTCCACAGCACCGGGGATCTCATGAGCCGGATCACGGAAGATGTCTCCCGGGTACGCATGTACGTGGGTCCTGCACTGATGTATTCGGTCAACCTCATCGTGCTGATCGTGATGAGCATTTATACTATGCTCCGGGTCAGCGTACCGCTCACCCTATATACCCTGGCTCCCATGCCCCTGCTTGCCCTGACCATTTATTATGTCAACAAGATCATCCACCGGAAGAGCGAAAGGATCCAGGCCCAGCTGGCTGCGATAACCACCGCAGCCCAGGAAAGCTATTCCGGTATCCGGGTCATTAAATCCTACACCCAGGAAGAAGCAGTATCACAGCATTTTGAACAAGCCAGCGAACAGTATCGCAGTAGTTCCGTCAACCTGGCCATGACCGAATCTTTTTATTTCCCGGCGATGACCCTGATGATCGGCCTCAGTACACTGATCACTATCCTGATTGGCGGAATACAGGCAATTCATGGCACGATCACTATCGGCAATGTGACGGAGTTTGTGGTCTATGTCAATATGCTGATGTGGCCGGTAGCTTCCATCGGGGCTGTCACATCCATGATCCAGCGGGCTTCCGCTTCCCAGAAAAGGCTTAATGAATTCCTCGATACCAGGCCGGTCATCCTGAGCCCAAAAGCGGGCAAGGATCTGCTGCTGCAGGGACAGATCACCTTTAAGGATATCCGATTCACTTATCCTCATACGGGTATACAAGCCCTTAATCATTTCAATTTCAGTGTACAGCCCGGAGAAAAAGTGGCGATAATCGGCAGGACAGGATCAGGAAAATCCACCATTGCCCAGCTGCTCATTCGCATGTATGATCCCCAGGAAGGCCAGGTGCTGATCGATGGGGTGGATGTCCGTCAGATCAGCCTGGAAAGTCTGCGCAGGCAGATCAGCTATGTCCCGCAGGATGTATTTTTGTTTTCTGATACCATTGCCAACAATATCCGGTTTGGGGATGCAGGCAAAAGCAATGATGCTATCCGGCATGCAGCCCGCCTGGCGAGTGTGGAAAAAGACATCCTGGAATTCCCCCAGGGGTTTGACACCCCGGTAGGAGAAAGGGGGGTGACCCTTTCCGGTGGACAGAAGCAGCGGGTTTCCATTGCCAGGGCCCTCATCAAGGATCCCCGAATCCTCATCTTTGACGATTGTTTAAGTGCAGTAGATGCGCGGACGGAAAAGGAAATCACCGGCAACCTGCAAGGGTACCTCAGGGATAAAACCGCCATCATGATCACCCACAGGATATTTGCCCTCTTTGATTTTGACCGGATATTGGTTTTACGGGAAGGGGAAATTGCTGAACAGGGAACCCACAGTTCCTTACTGGCTAAGCACGGATATTATGCCACCCTCTATGCTCACCAGCAGCATGTGGACCTGGAACAAACCAGCGGCCAGCCAGCTGAAGAAGCCCGCTGAGCATGCAGTGTGTAATTCCTGCAGCCAACACATGCCAGGATATTTTACATATTTTATCGGATTTTGATATTAGTAAAACAATAGTATATTTGTTAATTAATCAAAATATTAACCCTAATTTAACCTTAAACTTACCATTGTGGCGTACGAAAGCACTAACCAGCCGGAAAGGAATAATGACAGTGTATTCTCCAAGAGGCTAAAGGCAGGAAAGAGAAGGACCTATTTCTTTGATGTAAAAACGACCCGGGGAAATGATTATTTCCTGACCATCACGGAAAGCAAAAAACGTTTTAACGATAACGGTTATGACAGGCACAAGGTATTTTTATATAAAGAGGATTTCAATAAATTCCTCAATGGGCTGACGGAGGCCATCAACCATGTCAAGACCGAACTGATGCCGGATTTTGACTTCGATTCATTCAATCATGATAATTACGATAAGGAAGAGCATCATACGGAAGAAACTGCTTCTTCCCTTCCTCCCATCGGGGAAACTGAACAAGTGCAGCATCCGGAAGAGGAAGTCCCCGAACCCCCGGGGGAACCTACACATACTTCCGAGGATGTAGACAAATGGTGATCCCCCATCGTAAAAGGAAATAACCTCCGCAACCCGGAGGTTTTTTTATTCCCGCGTCCCTTCGGCCATTTTTTTCCAGGCATTAATCAGCCCATTGGTCGAGCTGTCATGTGCGGTGACTTCCCCTTTCTCTTCCAGTTCCGGCAGAATGCGGCCGGCCAGCTGCTTTCCCAGTTCCACCCCCCATTGATCAAAACTGTAGATATTCCAGATCACCCCCTGGGTGAAAATTTTATGTTCATACAGGGCGATCAGCATTCCCAGTGACCTGGGGGTGATCTCCCGGATCAGGAAGGAATTGGTAGGCCGGTTGCCCGGAAAAACCCGGAATGGCGCCTGTTGCCGGATTTCACTGGCAGATTTGCCACTGGCTTCCAGTTCAGCAGTCACCTGCTGCAGGGTCTTGCCGTTCATCAGGGCTTCAGTCTGGGCAAAGAAATTGGACAGGAGTTTCACCTGGTGATCTCCGAGAGGATTATGGGAAATGGCAGGGGCGATGAAATCACAGGGAATGAGCCGGGTGCCCTGGTGGATAAGCTGGTAAAAAGCATGCTGGCCATTGGTCCCGGGTTCTCCCCAGACCACAGGACCGGTGGTATATGGAGTCTTTTTCCCGTTACGGTCCACACTTTTTCCGTTACTTTCCATATTCCCTTGCTGAAAATAAGCGGGGAATCGGTGCATGTACTGATCATAGGGCAAAATAGCTTCCGTGGAAGAGCCGAAAAAATTACCATACCAAAGTCCGATCAACGCCATAATGACGGGTATGTTTTTTTCAAATGGTGCTGTGCGGAAATGGGAATCAGCTGAACCTGCACCTTCCAATAATTCATGGAAATGCGCAAAACCAATGGTCAGGGCAATAGACAACCCAATGGCTGACCAGAGGGAGTACCGTCCACCAACCCAGTCCCAGAAAACAAACATATTTTCCGGATCGATACCGAATTTCCTGACTTCCTGTTCATTGGTGGAAAGTGCGGCAAAATGCTTTTTGACCTGGTCTGCTGATCCGGCGGCTTCCAACAGCCAGTCCCGGGCAGTCCGGGCATTGGTCATGGTTTCCTGTGTGGTGAAAGTTTTGGAAGCTACCAGAAAAAGGGTCTCTTCGGGGTTAACCTGTCTGAGCACTTCCGTGATCTGGGTACCGTCTATATTGGACACAAAATGGGCCTGGATATTTTTAATCCAGTATGGGCGGAGAGCTTCGGTCACCATCACCGGTCCCAGATCGGACCCTCCGATCCCGATATTGACGATATACCTGATCGGTTTCCCGGAAAATCCCCTCCATTCCCCGCTATGCACCCGATGACAAAAAGCTTTCATTTTGTCCAGCACAGCCAAGACTTCTGGCATGACATCCTTCCCCTGGGCAAAGACCGGGAGTCCGGAAAAATTACGCAGGGCAATATGGAGCACGGGTCGTTGCTCTGTTCGGTTAATCGGTTCTCCCGTAAACATGGCTGGGATTGCTGCCGGTAATCCGCACTGAACGGCCAGTTCACGCAACAGGTGCAGGGTCTCTGCCGTCAGGATGTTTTTGGAATAATCAAACAGGATATCTTCCAGCCGGAGGGAAAATTGGCTAAAGCGTCCGGGATCTTCCGCAAACAGGTCCCGCATATGCACCGTGGACATTTTTCGCTGATGATCCTTCAGAGAAGACCAGGCTGGTGTGGACTCAGGGTTGATTGCCGGTAACATAGATATGGATTCCATGGGACAAATGTAGGCAGGAGGATTAAATTAAGGGGAGGTAAAATTCCTGTGATTGTGCCAGTACGCATAAAGCAAGGGCATGAAATAGCCACCCACCACGCTCCGGGCCTGGAAACCCACCTGCCTTCCTGTTACTGTATCGTGCCAGTCGCTGATGGGCACCCGCGAAGGGGTTTCATCGATGTATTTCCAGACTGGATTGACCAGGGCATGAAATGCATCCGGACTATCTGCCAGGGCGGATACCCATAGAATCCAGTCAGATTTGGTATACGTTTTCCGGCTATCCAGCGGAAGCCCATAGGTATGCTGTTTTGTGAGATAATAGCTTACTTCAGTCCGGGCCACACCGGAAGGAAATATGTGGAGGTCCAGGATCCGGTCCCAGACGAGGTTGTATTTCTGGCTCCAGGTCCCTTTGCGGTCAAAAGTGAGGCTATAATGATCGCTATCCAGGTCTTTCTGCATCCATCGGCGGGCATCTGCGCGGGCCAGGTCGGTGTATTTTTGGCCGGTATCCGGATGGCCGGTCAGCGTAGCCATTCTGCCGTAACAAGCCAGGGCTAAGATGGCCTTGATGGAAAGATTAGCATTATGGGCCAGGTGCCCGGCGAAATCATCGGTGCAGAGCTGATTGGCCGGATCAAAACCCTGTGTTTCCAGATACCGGGCCCAGAGGGTAAGGGTTTTCCAATGCAATGTAGCAAATGCGGTGGAGTGGGTTGCCCGGGTTATGGCAGCAGTCAGTATGATCATATTTCCGCATTCCTCCACCGGCATGTCCTCCGGATAGGTCTGACCGTCAGCAATCGGATATGTACCCACATCATGCGCAGCGATCGGCTTTTTCCACAAGCCGCTCTCACTGTAATGAAAGATGGGAGTCATCAAGGCCTCCAGCAACACCGGATTATACCGCAGGAAAACCGGTGAGGATGGATAGGTGACATCCACGGTACCGATCGAACCATTACTGAAACATTCCTTGTTGAACAGCAGGGGATGCCCCCGGGGACCTGCAACAAGTTTATGGGCAGCCATGGCCTGCCTGAAGGCAAGGGAACAGATCTCTGCATATTTCCTGCCACCTGTTTGCTCCGCTTCCCGGTAGAGTCCGGAATCAAATTGCTGGCAATCCTGCCTAACCTGCCCATAGTCTTTTTCTGCATCATCCAGCATGCGCAGGGCAGTCATCCCAGGGACCCGTCGCCACCAGGGCCGCAGCCACCGGTGAAAATATTCAATAGAATACAGATCATCATAGGCCAGGATCAGGTGTCCGGTGCGGACCACCCGGCCAACCGCACCTGGATCAAGGCTCGTGCACAGTACCGCCGGCCGGTCATCGGCAGCGCGGGGGGTATCTGAATCCATTTGGGATGGAAGAGTTCCCGAGCCGGCGAATGCTTGCTCGGCCCGGTCATTTTCAAATACTGTAGTTACCGCATGGTTGGCGGAAGGTACCGCCAGGTATAGCCAACCCCAGTCGATGCGCACATTGTCACCCTTTCTGCCCAGGATATGCTGGGACTCGGTGCCTGCGCGAACTACCTGGAGCCAAGGGGTATTTTCCTTTTTCCAGGTGATAACCTGGTCAGGGGTATTGACCGGGATATTCCCGGCGGCTGAGAAATACAACTGGACTTTGTGAATGGCATGGTCTGCAGCACTTATTTGCCAGCTGAGATAATCCGCAGGCCGGGAAAATAAGTCCAGCCTGCCAGGCAGGAGAGGAGCAGTAAAAGTCCAGGTAAGATTCACCATGCCGCATTTAAAGTGGTAGATGGTCCGGGTTGCGGTAACCCGGACGGAGATCTGTTTGGCTTTCTGTATTTGTGGGTTAGGGGCTAGTCCCAGAAAGCAATAGGTCAATCCATCCACCCGGATCAGTCCGACAAGGGAATTATCCCGGCCGGTCCAATGGACTGTGGAGGCATTATTGAGGGTATCATGGAAGGACCAGATGCTGAAATAAGGGTCTACCGTAATCAGGGGATAGGCAGGAGGCCGGAAATGATGTTGTCCCTGGCAGGAGATAGAGAAAATAAAAAAAAACACCGACCCCGTTACCAGTAACCTTTTCATCGAACGACCAATTTCCGGTAAAGGTAAGGGCTAATCCGGGCTATTTACCCGGATTAAATGAAGAATGGGGACTATCATCCCTTTTATTCAAACAGGGGTCGTTTTAAATCGGTCAATCAACTTTTCGATATCTTCCCGTGATTTTCCGATCCTTTGCTGAATCCGGCCAAGCAGTTCGTCTTCTTTGCCCTCTTCATAAATCAGATCATCATCGGTCAGATTAGCATATGACTTTTTCAGGTTGCCGCTGATCACATTCCAGTGGCCTTTTAAACTTAGCTTGTTCATATAATACCATTTTTACAATGAAACTGAATTGATTATTGACATGCAGTTTATGATCATACCGGTCTTTTCTCTGGACATCCTTTGTCCGGATAATTTTACCCCTCTAATCTATACCCAATAGTTTTTTAGGGTACCCGGTTTTTTAAAAAATGACTTTGATCTCCAGAAGAATAATTCAATATTCATGCCAAGGAGACCAACTTGGCCAGGAGAAATGAAGCAGAAAAATCCGAATTTAAGGTTAACTGATTATACAACTGAAAAATCATTTGCTGTTTTTATCGCCTCCGGCACCGGCATCCCGGGCTAAAGGGAAATCCTGGTGCATATTGGCCATTTGGCGGTCAAATTCATACAATCCACCCTTGGTCCCCTTATTTTCGCCGATCACCTTCATGCTATCCAGCAGGCGGGTAGCCATGGCCTCTTCCTCCTCCTGTTCTTTGACAAACCACATCATAAAATTGAATGTGGTGAAATCCTTGGTTTGCAGGCAGTGATCCGTAATCCGGTTGATTTCCCGGGAATTAGCTTTTTCCTGTTCCAGTACATTTTCAAATAGTTCATGCAGGCTGGCAGGATCCGGCGGAGCCTTTGGCAAGGATTCTATCCTGCAGTGACCACCGCGCTGGTTGATGAATTTGAGCAATTTCATCATGTGTGCCCTTTCTTCCACAGAATGATGATACAGGAAACTGGAAATCCCTTCATATCCTTCTTTTTCCGCCCAGGATCCGAGAGAAAGATAAAATTGGGCAGCCCCCGCTTCCCGGGTCATTTGTGCATTAAGTTCCTTTTCTGTTTTTTCGGACAAAAGTCGCTTTCCCATAGATAAATTTTATTTGAAGTTAAACATAATAGAGTGAACACCAATGGTTTTTTAATTTTTAAGAACTAGGTCCCGGAGCTTGGTATGATAATTGTTTTTTATTCAATCTAATTTATACATAATCTTTAAAAAATATTAATCATGAGAACGTTGCTATATATCATTGCCATCATCCTGGTCATTGGTTGGCTAGTTGGAGTCTTTGTTTATTCTGTTGGCGGATTGATCCACATTCTTTTGGTTTTGGCCATCATTTCGCTATTGCTGGGCCTGATCAGAAGGAGCGAGGTATAGCCATATGCGCTATTGCATTCCTGATTTCAGATGCAGGTAAATTTTGATTTGTCATAGGGTCGGAATATGCCGGGTTCACTTTGTTCAGAAATGGGATACCAAGCTGATTGTAGCGAAATAATTAATACCTGCTGCTGCATTGTAATAGCGACCACCAGCAGCATTCAGGTCATATCCCAGGCTGTACCGTTGATCCAGGGCATTATCTATGCCGGCGGAAATCACCAGACCCCATTCCCGGGATAATGGATGGTCAAAATCAAGCCGGGCATCCAGCAAACAGTAGCCAGCGGAAAAAGCGGTATTGGCATCATTCAGCGGCATCTGGTCCTGGCTGGTTACCGTCAAATGGGCAGAAATCCCGATCCGTGTATTCATATCCAGACCTGCGCTCCAGGTATAGGGAGCCACCCCCGGCAACTTATTCCCTGAATATTTTTCCGACAGCACCTGGTAATTGCGGTACCTGAAATTTGACCAGTCCTGGCTGCTCCACAAATTGACTGCGCTCAACAGCGAACTGCCATTCCTTAAAAGGGTATAGTTCAGGTAAGCTTCCAATCCATGCTGAAGGGTCCCCCCTGCGTTGACATAATAATCCGCTCCGCTGGAATCCGTTCTTTCGGAAATGCTTTGGGAGAGATTAAATAAAAAGATATCTATATCATAATAAAGCCTTCCCCTGAAAACAGAACCCCGGGTGCCCAGGTCAATATCTGTCCCTTTCTCCGCCTGCAGGGTCCGGTTCAGGATATTCGTACTGGGAAGCAGCTCGGAAAGGGTGGGAGGGGAAAAACCTCCAGATGCATTGGCATAGACCGAAAACCGGTCAGCGAAGGTCCTGGAAATAGCCACCCGGGGGATGAATATATGGTCAAAGGTCCGGTCATTCCTGGTGACCGGCACCGGATAAAGGCTGGTGAATTCCAGGGAAGAGAAATTAATGCTCCCACCCAGGGTGATATCCCATCCATCTTTCAGGATCATATCACCCTGAATAAATCCGATGGAGGTGAAATTGTTCACATTATAATCTGTCTCCAGGGTGTCCGGAGTTCCCAGGGTATTGCCATAATCCGTCACGTTGAAAAATCCTTGTTGCAATTCCAGGCCGGCCGCTACTATAACCTGACAATCCGGATTTCCCCAGTTCCCTTTAAAAACCGTGCGTCCACCGAAATGCGGTTCCTTGCGGTATTCATAATTACGGAAACTGGGATTGATGAAATCTGTATATGCCCCGTAAATGGACGTGGTATTTTCCACATGGGCATTGAATTGGTAGGTTTGATGAATGCCAGTAAATAAGTTTTTCTGAAATACGGCAGCCTGGCAGCTGGCTGCAGACGGAAATCCAGCAGCAGCCGGTCGCGCCATCCGGGGATCCGCATTATACTCTTTTAGGTTAAGTCCGCCAGGTGTCTGGTAATAGAGATCCGTATAATGAACAAAAAAATCAAGTTTCTCTTTATTTTTATCCTGTAAACTGGATTCAAAGGAAAAAGTTTGCAGATCTGAAGCGGTATGATCCCTGTACCCATCAGATACCAGGTCGGAATACCCGAGCCTGTTCCTGTTTGAAGCTCCTCCCCATTGGATAAATGCGTTTACCCCTCTTCGGCTATAACTTCCCCCGTTAACGCTGATACCCGCTGAATTTCCTGAATCATTTTTTTCGGATAACAGCGGACTGGTAATAAGCATCGTGCCACCAATACCCGCTCCGTACGTGCTCCCAACAGACCCCTTGATAATCTCGATATTCCCAAAGTCCATGAAACTGAACTGGTTTAGGTAGGTATCCCCGGTGGGATCAGTAACTGGTATCCCATTATAATATATTTTCACATCCCTGACGCCAAAAGGGGAACGCAGGGAGCTCCCCCGGATATTCAACCGGTAACTGGCGGGGGACCGCTCCTCCATTCTCACCCCGGGAATGGTATTTAAGGCAGATAATATATTGGGGGTACTTAGCCGGTTGATGTCTTTGCCGGATAAAAAAAACACAGGGGCTGGTTGGGATAATATTTTCTTATTGACATCGAAAGCATTGATCACCACCTCGGACAATTGGTTAGCCGGAAGGGTATCTTGGGATATCTTTGAAGTGGAATCATTACCCTGTCCCTGAGAGGTCCTGCAGATGATTCCCAGAAAGATCCATAAGCAATAAAATCGGGAATGTAAACGAATTTTCAAAGTTAGACATTAAAAAAAATAAAATTAATT
>DATLTB010000012.1:0-6909 GCA_035533815.1 Chitinophagaceae bacterium | reverse complement strand
CCAGCTGCTTATTTTTTGGATGTTGAATCAAACTTTAATGGCAATTAGTACAAAAATTGCATTTGTGACTTGAATCCGCCCATTAAAACCTAGTGATAATGCCATGTTTCCATCTAATCCCACTTTATGCCCTGAAGCTGCATCATTAGCTATGATGATATTTTTACCAAATGTAAGTTGAGCATGTAGAATCATGTTTTGGTATTCTTCCGTTGTTTTCTTGGAAGACTAGCTAAAACAGTTAACAATTTCAAGACATCCATTAAATATTATTTTAAAGGTTTCCAGGACTTTTTCACAATCCTCGTTAAAGGACAGATAAGAGATTAATTTTATATTTTGATCATGCATAACAAAAATATTAAACTAATGTAATTTAATTTACTGAACCCGAATTAGCAAATTCAACAAGAACTGATTGAAGTTTATGCAACTTTCCTGAGCAACTGATGGAAAACTTCAGTACTTCCGGTAATGTAAATAATTTACGATGTAAAATACAGGTACATTAAGGAAACTTTCATTTATTCGGATTGAAGGAGTTTAGAAATAAACGAGTGATCCCGCTTATCTTCAATTTAATAAGGATGAAATAACATTAAGTTAAAAGGTCAAATTTAAATATTTCCTAAAAAAAAGTAATGCTTTTCTTAAATATTTGGAGTTTCAAAAAATTTGATGTTCTTTTGTTTAACCATTTAGTTAATTCAAAAGGTTTATGAGTAGGGATGGTAAAACAGAACAATCGATCAAGGATGCAGCAAAAAAAATCTTCCTGAGAAAAGGTTTTTCAGGTGCCAGGATGCAGGATATTGCGGATGAAGCGGGTATCAACAAAGCATTGTTGCATTATTATTTCAGGTCAAAGGAAAAGATATTTGACCAGGTTTTCCAGGAGGCACTGGAAACTTTTTTCCCACGAATAATTGAGGTTATCAATTCAGATCTCCCACTTTTTGATAAAATAACCGTGTTTGTCAGGGAATATATCACCACTTTAACTCAGCATCCTTATATACCCTTATTTATCTTGCATGAGATCTCCCAAGATCCACAACGGTTGATTCAGAAACTGATTAGCATGCAAAATGAATTCAGGCCACAGAAATTTATTGCTCAAATACAGACTGAAATCAAAGCCGGAATGATAAAATCGGTTAGCCCGGTACAATTCATAATCAATATGCTGGCATTATGTATTTTCCCCATTGCAGGTAAGCCAATGATCCAGGGAGTGTTAGGCCTTGATGAAATTCAATACCGTTTGCTTCTGGAACAGCGTATAACCGAAGTACCCAAATTATTGATAGACAGTCTTAAACCCTGATTTTTTTTATATTATAATTAACTATTCAGTTAAATTAGTTAGTAAATACTTAAAAATGAAAAAATTATTGGCTTTATTTTTGTTCAGCTGGCAAGCTTGCGTTTCTCAGACATTACCAGGATTAACCCTGCAGACAGCCAGGGAAATGGCCTTGATTCATTATCCGGCTATTAATAAACTGGAACTGATCCGGAAGGAAAGTGGATTCGAAATGAATGGACTAAATAAGGAATTTCTTCCCCACCTGAATCTGGCAGCCCGGGCTACTTATCAATCTGCTGTCACAGAACTCCCCTTCAAGATACCCTCAATACGGATACCTGAAATGAGTAAGGATCAGTACAATGCTGCCCTTAGTATGGGGTGGCTCGTATATGATGGGGGTTATTACAAAACGCAAAAGGAGCTGGATAAAACAATGAACAGGGTACAAAACCAGGAAATTAAAATTACTCTTGATCAGCTGAAGGACCTGGTGGATAACCTCTTTATGGATATCCTGTACGAAAGAGATTATATTTCCATTACACATTTGCGGATCAGGGACCTGGCTTCCAGCCTGAACCAGATCACTGCCTTGGTAGGTAATGGAACTATGCTTCCTGCAGATGCTGACCTTATTCGGGCTGAAATGGTTGAAACGAAACAGGATTTGCAATCCCAGCAGATTTCTTGCAGAGGTTTGCTGGACATGCTCGGGATTTTAATGGATTCCACCCTTCAAAATAATATTGCATTAATCCAGCCTGTTTTGGATTCAATAACCGATTCAATTTCAGATATCAGACCGGAGCTTGGACTTTATTCTGCTGAAAATAATCAACTGGAATTAGAGTCTCAACAAATCAGAAGTCTTTATCTTCCTCGGGTCAGTCTTACCGGGGAAGGAGGATATGGAAGGCCCGGTCTTAATTTTTTGGATAATAATTTCAGCTTTTATTATCTGGCAGGTGTAAAACTGAGCATGCCGGTATGGGACTGGAGGTCAGGACGTAACCAACGTAATATATTACGTTTGCGTCAAACCATGGTGAAGGCAGACAAGGCAACTTTTGAACAGGGGCTTTCAGTCCAACTCAGTAAACAATATAGCGAGATCAGCCGTTACAGAAGTATGGCCACCTCAGATAATTTGCTGGTACAGCTTCGAAGTCAGGTAGAAAAAACCACTGCTTCCAGGTTGGCACATGGAGCAGCCACTCCCCATGATTATATTGAAGATCTGGATGCCGCTGAATTAGCCCTTCAAAACCAGCAATTGCACCACCTGCAGTTCATCAATGCACAATTGATTTATCAGGAGATGCTTGGTCATTGAAATATTGATATTGGAACCTATAAATAACATCCACTATGTCTTTAAGAATCGTTTTCCTCGTTTTGGTTGCCGGTTTCTGGGCGGGCTGTCAGAATGACCAGCTTAAACCGGATGCCTCAGGAGTTTTTGAGGCAGAGCAGACAATTGTGTCTGCCCAGGGTAACGGAATGATAGAACAATTCCAGGTATCAGAAGGCCTTGACCTTGCTAAAGGGGAAAAGGTCGGATACGTGGATACTTCCCAGCTGCATTATACTCGTCTTCAACTGGAAGCAAGCATCAGACAATCCCTTAGCCAGACTCCCGATATTTCAGCCCAGATTAATGTGTTGGAAGCCAGGCTTAGGCAAGCCAGCATAAATCAGGAACGTACGCGAGCCCTGTTTCAAGACAGCGCTGCCACCCGAAAGGAGTTAGATGAGATGAACAGTAATGTAAATGTCTTGCAAAAGCAAATTACTGCCACCAGGTCCCAACTGGAAACGGAGAATAGGGGCCTAATAGCTCAGACTGATCCACTTCGAATGGAAATATCCAAAATCAATGACCAGATCAACAATAGTGAGATCACTAATCCCATCAATGGAACGGTATTAAACAAATATGCGGAACTGGGAGAAGTGACTTCTTTTGGCAAACCATTATATGCAATAGCTGACCTGGATACCCTTATCCTTCGGGTTTATATTACCGGGGACCAATTGCCTTCCATTCGACTGGGTCAGCATGTACAGGTATATATTGATATTCCCCAGGGAAAACAAAGGGTTTTCCCTGGATACATCAGCTGGATTTCGGATCAAGCAGAATTTACCCCAAAAATGATACCTACAAGGAGTGAAAGGGCGGCCCTGGTATATGCGGTAAAAATAAGGGTTGGCAATGACGGGATGCTGAAAATAGGAATGCCCGGAGATGTGAAGTTTAATAAACCCTGAAACCATGGCAGACACTATTCTCCTTAATAATATTTCTAAAAATTACGGGGAAATTATCGCCTTGAATCAAATTAGTTTGCAAGTAGGAAAAGGCGAACTTTTCGGGCTAATCGGACCGGATGGCGCAGGTAAATCCACCCTGTTCCGCATATTGACCACTTTATTACTTGCTGATAGCGGTCAGGCACTCGTTGAGGGATTGGATGTGGTGAAGGACTATCGGAAGATCCGCAGGATAATGGGGTATATGCCCGGAAGGTTTTCCTTATATCAGGACCTGACCGTCCGGGAAAACCTGGAATTTTTTGCTGCTGTATTTGGGACGACTATCTCCGAACAGTATCCCCTGATCCGGGAGATTTATGAACAGATCGAGCCCTTTAATGGACGTCGGGCAGGCAAGCTCTCTGGAGGCATGAAACAAAAACTGGCGCTTTGTTGTGCCCTGATTCATAATCCGGTAGTTCTTTTTCTGGATGAACCCACTACGGGCGTTGATGCAGTATCCAGGCAGGAATTCTGGGAAATGTTAATGAGACTAAAAGGAAGAGGGATCACCATATTGGTATCAACTCCGTATATGGATGAGGCTGTATTATGCCAGCGGGTAGCCTTGATCCAACACGGGAAGATTCTATCAGTGGATACCCCTGAAGGCATTATACAAGCATATAGAAAGCCAATCTGGAAATTGGTATCAGGTGAAAGTTATCAGCTACTTAAATATCTCAGGTCACTGCAAATCACAGATACCTGTTATCCTTTCGGGGACAGCCTTCACCTGACCCTTAAGCAGGGATTTCAGGATAAGCAGGCCCTTATGGAACTGCTGGGGGAACATTTTCGAGATGGATACCAATTAGAAGAAATGAAACCGGGCATTGAGGATTGTTTTATGGAACTTATGGAAAAAGAGGGCTGAAAATGGAACAGGCCATAATTACCCGGGAACTGACTAAAGAATTTGGAGATTTCACGGCTGTGGACCACCTGAGTTTCGAAGTCGGTCAAGGAGAGATATTTGGATTTCTGGGTGCGAACGGTGCTGGAAAAACGACTGCTATGCGGATGTTATGCGGTCTATTGTTACCCAGTTCCGGTGAAGCCACTGTGGCGGGGTTTGATATTTTTAAACAACGGGAACTGGTTAAAAGGCATATCGGGTACATGAGCCAAAGATTCTCCCTGTATGAAGACCTAACTATCCGGGAAAACATTCGCTTTTATGGAGGGATTTATGGGATTAACCGGTCATTGATCCGAAGCAAGATGGATGCCCTTATTCATGAACTGAATCTGGAACCCATGGCTAATAAACTGGTCAGGGACTTACCCCTGGGCTGGAAACAGCGGTTGGCATTCAGCATAGCCCAGTTGCATGATCCCCGGATCGTTTTTCTGGATGAACCCACGGGTGGTGTGGATCCCATTACCAGACGACGATTCTGGGAAATGATCTATGAATCTGCTGCCCGTGGGGTGACCATGTTTGTGACGACTCATTACATGGATGAGGCTGAGTATTGCAACCGGGTTTCAATTATGGTGGATGGCCGGATCCGGGAATTGGATACTCCTGCTAATCTGAAAAAGAAGCATAGGGCAGCTAATATGAACGAGGTATTTCTTCAATTGGCCAGGGATATAAGTACATCAAACTAAGGAAAAGTTTTTTTAGCATTAATCAATAACCATGCGTATTTTCCTGGTATTTGTCAGAAAGGAATTCTTCCATATTTTCCGGGATAGAAGGACGCTGCTTATCTTATTTGGTATGCCGGTGATTCAAATCCTGCTGTTTGGTTTTGCCATCACTAATGAGATCCGTAATGCAAGAATAGCCATCATGGACAATTCCAGGGATGAATATACCCTGAAACTAAGTAATAAGCTGTTATCATCCGGTTATTTCCAGGAAGTGCTGAACGCGAGTTCTTTGCATGAGATCAGTTCATCATTCAGGAAGGGGAGGATCGATATGGCCATTGTGTTTTCTCCACAATTTGACTATCAATTGCATCATGAAGGTAAAGCATCCATACAGTTAATTGCGGATGCATCCGATCCCAATACTGCATCAACATTGATCAATTATGCCACATCAATCATTAATAATGATGCCTCATCCCATAAACCTGGAATAGCCCCAAACATGCAGATTGGCATCCGGGAGAAAATGCTGTACAATCCCGATCTGAAAAGTGTTTATATGTTTATCCCAGGTCTGATGACCCTGATCCTGATGCTGGTTTCCGCCATGATGACTTCCCTCACGATTGCCCGGGAAAAAGAACTGGGTACCATGGAAATACTACTTGCCTCTCCCTTACGGCCGGTCATGATCATCATGGGGAAAGGAATTCCTTACTTGCTGCTTTCGGCCATCAATGCTACCATGATTCTCCTGATGGGTATGTTCGTATTTGGCGTTCCCCTTGTGGGGAATGTGTTCCTGCTGGGGGCAGAATGTACCTTGTTTATCATTACCGCATTGTCATTGGGAATCCTGATTTCCTCAGTCAGCTCCAGTCAGCAGACCGCCATGATGTTGTCCATGGTGGGCTTACTGATGCCTACAGTAATGTTATCCGGGTATATTTTCCCTTTAGACAGCATGCCCGTATTCCTGCAGGTAATCGCCAACTTGATTCCGGCCAAATGGTTCATCATCATCATCAAAAATATTATGCTGAAAGGCGCAGGATTTCAGGATGTCTGGAAACAAACCCTGATCCTTGTTGCCATGACATCAGCATTCATTGTTTTGAGCATTAAAAACTTTAAAATCCGACTAAACTGATGAAGATCATCCTGGTAATGCTCAGAAAAGAATTTCTGCAGATATTCCGCAACCGATCCATGCTGCCGATCATATTTGTCGCTCCGGTGATTCAATTACTTATCCTTGCTTCTGCGGCAACATATGAGATCAAGAATATTGCTGTTATCGTGGTGGACCAGGATCAGACCGGGACTTCCAGGTTATTGGTCTCAAAAATGAAAGCTTCTGGTTATTTTATCATGCAAGGCGAATCCACTTCTGATGCCAGTGCTTACCGGAAACTTCAGGATGGTCAGGCAGACATTATCCTGGAAATCCCGGCTCATTTCGAAAGGGACCTGGTTAAGGGGGGAAAGGCGGATTTACTGCTCAGTGCCAATGCCATCAATAATATCAAAGCGACTTTAGGTACCGGGTATGCGGCTTCCATTATTGCCAGTTTTAATCGCCAGATCCGGGTGCAATTTGGTAGACCGGAAATGGATTCAGGGCAATATTATATTAAAGTCTTACCAATACCCTGGTTCAATCCTACCCTGAATTA
>DATLTB010000011.1:0-21659 GCA_035533815.1 Chitinophagaceae bacterium | reverse complement strand
CTAACAATCTTCCTTTGGGCCGCCATTAAGAAATAATTTTTTCGTAAACGAATGGACCAGACATTTTTGACCGTTCAGGGTAATAATCTGGAAATTCTTTTTGAAATCCCTTTCAATCCGGCCTAATATCTCCTGATTGGTTCCTGGTTGAAATATTTCCTCATTGCCCTGGAAAAGAGTGTCATTAGACTTTCCGTCATTCATTTTGACTGTCCACAGGATACAGTTTCCGTAATCTTTGGGCAGGTGGGTTTCCGCTATTTCATATTGAATATCCTTTATTGAAAGATTGGGTAATTCAGGTTTGTGGGCTGAAAAATCCCGGTAATCGTACCTGATCAGGTAGTCAGCCAGGTCTAAACCCTGCTTTCTTTCATCCTCAGTAGCATTTTTTTCCAGTAGATCAGAAACGGATACCCGGCTGCAAATACCTGAAAGGTCCTTTGCCTTGCTGGACCATTTTTCAAAGCAATTTAAGTCCGGCCATAGGACTACATGACGGCCCCTTAGAGCTTCGCATTTCTGAACGGTTAGGTTTTTAAATCCCCCGGTGGCCAGCCAGATGAATTGGGGAAAGTAAATACTGTCAATTATGGCAGTCTTTTCGGATTCTGCCAGGGCAACTGGCTTATTCCGGTCAGCTTTAAGTAGGTGTTCCCCAAACAGGCATTGGTCCAGATTAAATTCTTGAAGGTTAAGGGCCTTGTGCGCCCAGGTGATCCGATCCTTCACCCTATGCCCGGTAACCGGGTCATAAGCCATGACCTTGCCACTCCTGACCCTGCCTAACCGATCTATCTGCCAAAATATAGTAGCCCCCGGCCAATGCTTGGAAGTTCCTATATAGTACCGGGCAATGATCTGTTCGGTTATAGAGGCCCCAAACAGGCCCATCAGGTGCTGAACGAAATAATTCCCTTCGTAACCCTTCAGGGTGGCTTTAAAGGCCTCCATTGGGATGTAGGAAGTGATTCTGGAATGAACTGTAACCATCCGGGACCCTATCATTGGTTTGGGATGGGAATTTGAAATTGGCATACCCTTATCCAGGAAATACCTTTTGGGGGTAAGGTGATATCCGCAGTTGATCTCCCTGTTACACCTACCTACCTGGTCTGCAATATGATTTCCCGTTTCCCGGTCAATATATCGTGTAAATTCCCGGTTTTTACCGCATTCCGGGCAGCGGTACCGGGTTGCCGGTCCATTATAGGGTTCCAGTATGTAACGATGATTAGTCATTTGTTGGCTGCTTAATTGTAACAGGTGTATCAGGTGTAACAGTACGTTACAGTGTTACAGGCGTTACAATTAAGTACAGTCCTTTAAAATCCTGCTTACTTTCATATGAGAAATACCCAATTCAGCCCCTATTTCCCGAAGGCTTCGACCATGCTGATTTAATTCCTTTATCTTCCCAATCAATACCTCTTTGTCCTTATCGGTTGGCTGCTTTAGATGTTCCCGTTCGGTTCCAAAACCCATAAATTCAAATTGTAAGAAATTACCAGGTTTTGCAATTTGACAGATACAAACATTTTCACAGTCAAAGATTACCTCAGTGTTCCGTGATTTAATCTGCTTAAAGTACCGGATATTCTTATCCCCGAAACTTTCGCCAATTGCAAATGAGCTATCACAGAAATTGATTAACATTTTGCTGCCTTGCAGGTCATTACGGGTAATTGGTTTTGATAAATCCCTTTTTGGTGTATGTGCAAGGCAAAGGATAGAAAGCAAGAATTTGCTTTTCAAAGCTTTTAATTGTTTCATTAGGGGCAAAGCGGACTTCGCTTTCTCTGTCTCACTTTTCAGGTATGTTAGATTGTCAATGATTAAGACTTTTGCACCAGTTTCAATAAGTGATTTTTCAAGCGAATGGTATAGGTAATCTTCAAAACACGCATCGGGTTCAAAATTTGTGGCTTCCGGATTAATTTCAGCACGGTGAAAATTTTCACTAAATGTGAAATGACCTTCAAAATTTATAGAATATCTTACTTCAAATTGCTTTTCTGACAGTTCAAAATCAACATATAAAACTGCCTGTGGAGATGCTCCCAGCTTAAATCCATGTATAGGAATACCTTTTGCTATACTCTCACATATTTGAACCGCTAAAATTGACTTACCCAAGTTAGTATCAGCAAACAAAATACATAGTTCGCTTTCAAACCAAAATTCGTTGAATAACATTTTAGGAATAGGTCTTATTTTGGCTTGCTTAATCCAAGCGTTAGCAGTCTTTACTGTAAGCAAATTGTTACTATCGATTGATTCTTCAGGTTGTTCTGTCAAACGTTCTACTTCTTCCTGTATAAGTTCAATAAATTGAGGTTTTATTTTATCCCCGATTTGGGAATTTTCAGGAGAATTATTACATTCGAGTTGCATATCAAAGGAAATAGGAGGTAGATTATTCATGGTCTACCTCTTTTTTTTTACTGAATAAATAGGTTGCTGCTTCTATTTCCTTTTCAGGCAATCCCTTTCTCTCACCACTTAACATCCACGCTTCAAGCCTTTCCCGGTCAAAGAATATTCTACCGCCATGAGGTTTTGAGAATGGTAATATTCCAGCAGATGTTAGCTTGTAAACATAGGAACGCTTGTAACCTAAATAATTACAACCTTCCTGGAAGGTCATTACTTTGTTTTCGTTCATTTTATATGATTTTTGGAAGTAAAAATCATATAAAACGAAACAATAGGCGATACAATATTTTAAGGCACAATCAATGAAAAAGCCCGCAAATGCGGACTGGTAGTAAATTTTAGGAGGGTGTAATTTATTTTTATTGTCGGCACATTGTGCCTGGAATTGTGCCTATTGTTAGGTTTGAATTAGGCCGTATTTTCTATTTTGAATTAATCTGTCCATTTTTTCCTTTTCTAATTTAAGCCATTCAGATTCTCTTCCTTTTTGCAATTTATCTACCATGCTATAAATATCAATTTTATAACGGCCGGCTGCAAATTTTTTTATATTTGCCAAAGGTCCGTTCTTGAAAAATGACTTATCATAAAGAAGTAAACAAAAAACCGCACATCCTGTTTTGTCTTTTCCTTTTTTCCATATTTCCACTTTATCTATTATGTTCTTTTCAAATAGTAATAGTAATTCTTTCTTTACATTATCAATTAAACCAAAAGGATCAACTTCGTTTTCGGACTGCTTATAATTCGATAAAAATGTTTGATTACCATCAATAGCTTCATGAAGTTTAATACTTCTTATTCTATCTTGTGCATCATCAATCATTTTTATTACCTCAGGATGTTTAGAAAATTCTGATCCTTCCCATTCTTTAATAAGTTTCACTAACTCCCTTTCTGTTTTTGTATAAATATCAATTTTATAAACAGGATGAACTTTATTAAACCATTCACCAGTTGCAGTGGCCCTTTTATTTTTTCCGGTTTCTATCAATGATTTGAGGTGGGCCTCCCCTTTAGCTGTAAGTACATAAGGGAATTTTCTAAGTGGATCAACAAATTCCCTCTTCATTATTTGGCCATAAAATGAATCAGAACTTTCTCCAAAAGGCTCTATCCTTTCTTTTATTAATTGTGCTTCCAAGTCATTTAATTCTTTTTCATTTAATTCAATCAAAGAGTTAAGCGGGAAATTAGCTTTATTATCTGCAATTATTTTCTCAATGTTTATCCCTTGTAAATACCTCCCCTGAATAACTTCAATATCAAATACTAATAAAACATCCTTTCCACGAATTTGGTGTTTTTTGTTTCGCTTGAAATCTTTTTTACTTGATTGATTTATATTTTCCATTGAATTTGTTTTTAGTAAAATGGCTCAAACTGTTATTTCTGATTGAATTATAATTGAAAATTCAGTCTATCAGTTGCGGCTTCTTTCATTTCATTGGCTGCATCCACATATCGTTGTGTATGCTTCATAGAAGTATGCCCTAACAATTTTGAAGCAGTTAATACATCAACGTCATTATAAATCAGATTGGTTCCGAAGGAATGACGTGCATTGTGCCAAGTAATTGCCTTTTGTATGCCAGCACGCTTTACCCAGGCTTTAAGGGTCTTATTGGCGCCATTAGGGGACGGTAATAAAAATACATCAGTCTCAGGCTTTCCGGCTTTCCCTAATAGTTCTATGGCAGTATTATTCAGGTTCATAAAAATATCCTCCCCTGTCTTGGCCTGTTTTACATTCATTTGCCTACTTTTTAAATCTATGCTCCCCCATTTCAGGCTTTTCACATCGCACCAGCGAAGACCGGTAAGACAACTAAAAAGAAAGGCCCGTCTAACTTCGCTACTTTCAGTTTGTGTATGACTTAGTATCGCCAATTCTCCCAAGGTCAAAATGTCTTTTTTCTTTGCCTTTCCAGATACTTTTCTCTCTACTAGTTCCAGCGGGTTTTCCTTTAATAACCTTTTACGGTATGCATGACGGATCATTTTCCTAAAACGATTATAATATGAGGATGCGCCTTCACCCGTGCTACTTGATTCCAGAAACTCAATAAAATCCTCAATGATTAAAGCATTCAGATTGCCAAAAGTTAAATTCGCTTTCCCATTTTCTTGAAGAAAGGCTTTAAAACGGTTTAGTGCTCCCTGAACGTTCCGTTTATCCTTTTTCATGTAACCATCCACATAGCTCTCCATCCAGGCCGTTATTATTGTTTTCTTCCCTGCATCAGTAACCATGTTGTAATTGTTGGCTTCCAGTTCGCCTGCACGGGTAACGGCAGTTACTTCAGCTTGCTGTAACCGCTGCTTATTTAATTCCCGGTCCAGTGCATTGGAAGACTTAGAGAGTTGGAGGTTTTTTAAAGTTTCAATTGACCTTTGGCCATTATGGAAAATGTCAAGTCGTAATGACGTAGTTCCATCGGCATTTTTGCGTTTTCTTAGTATAACACTCATTTGACTTTGGTTTGATTTTCTTTTCTCTAAGGTATGAAATTTATGAATATAATGTACCTCGAGGTACAATAGAGGTACAGTAATTGCGAAAATAAGGTCAAATCGAAGGAAATGAAAAGAAGGAAGGTTCGCTGAAAACCTTTGTGGATAGGGACTTTAAGGTATAAAAAAAACCACCAAAGAAGGTGGTATAGTGCCCGGGATCGGAATCGAACCGATACGGTATTACTACCACTGGATTTTGAGTCCAGCGCGTCTACCAATTCCGCCACCCGGGCTTAACACAATATTATATCCTTGGCGGGCAACAAATGTAGACAATCCGGAGATTACGAAAAACCTCTTTTGGTTATGATTTATTATAGGGGATATTCCAAGCGGACAATTAAGCTATTGTACTAATTTTACAATATGTTCCGAATAGGTTTGATCCGCGAAGGAAAAATACCTCATGATAACCGGGTGGCTATGACCCCCCGGCAATGCCAGGAAATAGAGAAGCGTTACAAGGATGTCCGGTTCCTGGTGCAGCCCTCCCCTTTTCGGTGTTATTCAGATCAGGAATATGCTCATGCTGGCATAACCCTGAATGAAGATCTGCAAGGATGTGCGGTATTACTTGGAATCAAGGAGGTTCCGATCCCGGACCTCATACCGGATAGTATCTATTTTATATTTTCCCATACTAAAAAGCAACAGCGGGAAAACCGTCAGCTGTTACAGTCAATTATTGCCAAACGGATCACCTTGGTGGATTATGAATGCCTGGTGCACAGTGATGGCCAGCGTATCCTTGGTTTTGGATTTTTTGCAGGAGTAGTGGGCACCCATAACGGACTCAGGACATTTGGAATAAAATCGGGGTCATTTAATCTTCCTCCGGTTTACCTTGCCAGAGATTTCCATGAGCTCATCCTTGGTTATTTTGGGCTGAAATTACCCAATATCAAGATCGCCCTTACAGGTTCAGGCCGCGTTGCAGCAGGTTGCATTGAAGTAATGAACTTGCTGGGCATTAAGAATATTGAACCTGAGGAATTCATTGGTCATCGTTTCGATTACCCGGTATTTACCCAGCTAAAAGGAAGTTCATTGTATGGAAGAAAGTCCGGAGGTGGTTATGACCGGGAAGAATTTCATCTTCAGGGAGGACTTTACTATTGCAAGTTTGAAAAATACTTGCAGGATACTGATATCCTGGTTAATGGTATTTACTGGGAAAAAAGCATGCCCCCCCTGTTCAGGATAACTGATTTGCAAAGAATGAATTTTCGCATAAAAGTTATTGCTGACATCACATGCGATCAGGAAGGATCTGTTCCTTGTAATCTGGGGGCTACTTCTATTGAAGATCCTGTTTATGGAGTAGACCGAATTAGCCTGGAACGTATCCCCCCTTATTTACCCGACAGTGTGGATATGATGACGGTGGGCAACCTTCCCAATGAACTGCCCCGGGATGCATCCCAGTATTTTGGGGAACAGCTGATCAAATATGTTTTACCGGAGTTGTTAATCCCTTCCAGCCGCATGATTGAACAGGCCACTATTGTCTTTCAGGGCAAGCTGACCCCTTTCTTTGCATACCTGCACGATTATTCCGGCGGCTGATATCCTTAGTCATTGTCCAGATAATAATCCTTTAATAAAGCAATAAAAGAGGTAGAATACCCACCTCCCTTTTGAAGAATTTGCAGTTCTTCCTGAATCATTTTTCCAGAAATCCTGCTGAAAATTCCTATGCAACGATTTACCGGTTTATCCTGACTTGGATATATTTCCATTTTATGGGTCAGATAGAAGCCTTCCCCTTCAGCCATGCGGACAAACCGTTGAAAAGAAACCGGCGGTAGCAGGATGATGCAAATACCTGCATTGGAAAGATTGCGGGATATGGATGCGATCAGGGATTGCAGATCCAGCCCTCCGGAGTGTTTGGCCATGTTTACCCGGCTGTCCCGGCTTTTTAGCCCAAATTCGTAGAATGGTGGATTTGTAATAATCACATCATATTTTTTAAGGAAGGTCATGGTCCTGATATCCCCATGCAAGGCATGAAGGCAGTCCTTCCAGGGACTGTCGCGGAAATTCTGACCTGCCTGTTTCCAGGCACCTTCATCCAATTCTACTCCATCGATGCAGGCATCACATTTCTGGGCCAGCATGAGGGCCAATAATCCAGTTCCAGTGCCAATGTCCAGTATATGTTGGCAATCCCCGGTACCTTGGTTCCGGAGGTAAAAGGCGGAGAAAGCACCCAGGAGGCAGGCATCTGTGCTTACTTTCATCACACAACTATCCTGGTGGACAACGAACTCCCTGAACCTGAACATGGAATTGGACATATAAAAGCCGTTTCAGGGAAACAAGGCCCTGGCGGCTGGCGTAATATCCAGCGGAGAGAACTGTCCTTCCAGGTATTTGAAATGAGCATTGACCGCTATCATGGCCGCATTATCCGTACAATATTGCAGTTGAGGAATATAATGATTCCAGCCATTGCGTTCACTGTAGACCCGAAGGGATTCCCTTAACCCGCTATTAGCGGACACGCCCCCAGCGATGGCAATTTCAGTGATCCGGAAGGCCGCGGCAGCCATCTCCAATTTATGCATCAAAATGCTGATGATCCGGGACTGGACAGATGCGCAGATATCATCCAGATTGCGGGAAATAAATTTCGGGTCCTCCGCCTGCTTTTCCCGGATAAAATACAGGATGGCCGTTTTCAGGCCACTGAAACTGAAATCCAGGCCGGGTACCCTGGGTTCCGGAAAGGAGAACCTGTCAGGATTTCCCAATAAGGCATGCCGGTCAATATGGGGCCCTCCAGGATAGGGTAATCCCAGCAACCGGGCCGTTTTGTCAAAAGCTTCTCCGGCAGCATCATCAGTGGTCTGCCCGATAATCTGCATGTTCAGGTAGTTTTCACAGCGTATAATTTGGGTATGGCCGCCTGAAACGGTAAGGCAAAGGAAAGGGAAATGGGGAAAAGGAGGATCTATGAAATTGGCCAGAACATGGGCCTGTAAATGTTGTACAGCAATCAGGGGAATCCCCAGGGCAAAGGCCAGGGCTTTGGCAAAACAGGATCCCACCAGCAGCGCGCCAATCAGACCCGGGGACTGGGTAAAAGCGACAGCAGATAGGTCTTCTTTTTTTAATGATGCCTTTGTCAGTGCCGCTTCCACCACAGGAACAATATGTTGTTCATGGGCCCGGGAAGCCAGTTCAGGAACTACTCCGCCATAACGGATATGCACATCCTGGCCGGCAACCTCATTGGACCGGATGATCCCATCAGATATTACTGATGCAGCCGTCTCATCACAGGAAGTTTCAATGGCCAGGATATTAATGGAAGTCATATCAAGGATGAAATGCAGTTAGCAGGCCAATACCGTGTGAATTAGGAACGGATGGCAACCACCGGGTCCATTCTGGAGGCGAACCAGGCAGGTATTATTCCAGCGACAATTCCCGATATCACGGCAAATAGGATTCCATGTATAATATTAGTTGCAGACAGGTATACCGTAAAATGGAACTGATGGGTCAGCGCGAAGGTCAACAGGTAAACCAGTCCGATCCCAATCAAAGCGCCGATAATGCAAAGAATAATGGCTTCAATCAGGAACTCCAGCAGGATGATGTTCTGTTTTGCCCCGATGGCCTTTTTCAGCCCGATCATACTGGTTCTTTCCTTGACTGTGACGAACATGATATTGGCAATCCCGAAAACACCTACAATGAGGGCAAAAATTCCGATGGCATCTCCCGAAACAGAAATGACACTGAACATTTTTTCCAGGTTCCCGGTAATCATACTGAGCTGGTTGAGGGCAAAATTGTCCTCCTGTCTGGGCTGTAGCCTGCGGAGGGCCCGCATTTCTCCCCTGACTTCACCAGTCAATTCATCCATGCTGACCCCAGGGCGGGCTTTAACCATAATCATGGGATCAATGCCTTGGCTCCTCTCATCAATAATTTCCCGGGAAGTGAAAAAAGGCAATATGATCATTTCGTCATAGAGAAAAGCATCCACCATGCTTTGCCCGTAAGCCTGGAGGGCGCCGATGATCCTGAGCCTGTGGCCCTGCAGTTCTATGGTTTTTCCAAGGGCGGCTTCCGGTGTCAGGAAAAATGGCTGCCATATCTTAGCTCCGACTATAGCAACAGCGGTGTTGCCATTGGTTTCATTGGGAGAAAAATACCGGCCGCTCTGGATCTTCAGGTCCTGCATTCCTCCAAAATCCTGGGTCACCGCCATCATAGTGATTCCCTGCAAGTAATTGTCTCCATAATCTATCCGCTGGTTATTCACAGTGTACACGAAAGCCAGTTTATCTGCGGCCTTAGTCTTTGATTGCAGAGACTGGAATTCCCGGTAAGTGGGTTCTGGCCGGTTCAGGAATTTCCACCACTCATAAGGACCATTCCCCCCTCCCCAGGACCATTTCTGGATATAAATTACATCACTGCCCAAGGCATTTACCTGGGTGCGGATATTATTTTCCAGGCTGTCCGTACTGGCCCCTACAGCAATAATGCAAAATATTCCAATAGTAATCCCCAGCAGAGAAAGAAAGGTGCGCATCCTGTTGACCCGCAATTCCTGAAAGGCCATCAGTATTGTATTCCAGATAATTTTCAGGTTGGTGATCATTGGGCAAATATACGTTTTTGCCTAAGTTTTCTTGTGTAGGATTAGGATAGTTCACCGCTATTTACAGGGATAAAGCGGAATAACCCTAACTTTGCGGCCCTGATGAAAGAAGCGGAATCCAGATACCAGGAGGAAATAAGTAAAAGAAAAACTTTTGCCATCATTTCGCACCCGGATGCCGGTAAAACTACCCTGACCGAAAAATTCCTGCTTTTCGGAGGAGCTATCCAGACAGCGGGAGCCGTAAAATCCAATAAGGTTAAAAAATATGCTACCTCCGATTTCATGGAAATCGAACGGCAACGGGGAATTTCTGTTGCTACCTCTGTAATGACCTTTGAATATAGGGGATTCCTGATTAACCTGCTGGATACACCGGGACATAAAGATTTTGCCGAAGACACCTATCGCACGTTGACAGCGGTGGACAGTGTAATCCTCGTCATAGATTGTGTCAAAGGAGTGGAAGAACAAACCAAAAAACTGATGGAAGTCTGCCGGATGAGGGCTACCCCGGTGATCATTTTCATTAATAAACTGGACCGGGATGGTAAGGATCCCTTTGATCTGCTGGATGAGCTGGAAAACACCCTTTCAGTCCAGGTACGTCCGCTCAGTTGGCCAATCAGCATGGGCCGGGAATTCAAAGGGGTCTATAACCTGTATTCCAGGAGCTTATTGCTGTTCCAGCCCAACAAAAAAGGAAGTGATGAAGACCTCTTCCCATTGGAAATGATGAAGGATAATACTGAAACAGCCCGGCAGCTCAGCGAGCGGGAACTTGCCCAGCTGAACCGGGATATAGAACTGATCGATGGAGTTTTTGATCCGTTTGATCCGGTACCCTATCAGGAAGGCCTGGTTGCCCCGGTATTTTTCGGCAGCGCTGTGAATAACTTCGGGGTCAAGGAATTGCTGGATAGTTTTGTAGATATTGCCCCCGGACCTGGAAGCAGGGAAACCACTACCCGTATTGTTCAGGCAGCAGAAGACCGTTTCAGTGGTTTTGTATTTAAGATACATGCTAATCTGGATCCCAGGCACCGGGACCGGATTGCTTTTATGAGGATATGTTCAGGAAGGTTTGAACGGAACCATTTTTTTCACCATGTCCGGCTTAACAAGGATGTCCGGTTTTCCAATCCCTATACCTTTATGGCCAGGGATAAAACGGTCATTGAAGATGCATATGCGGGGGATGTTGTGGGCCTGTTTGATACGGGTAATTTCAAGATCGGGGATACCCTGACTGAAGGTGAAGATTTTTATTTTACCGGAATTCCCAGCTTTTCACCGGAAATATTCAAGGAACTGGTCAATAAGGATCCACTCAAAACCAAGCAACTGGAAAAAGGGATTCGCCAATTGACTGATGAGGGTGTAGCCCAGCTGTTCACCCAGTACGGAGGCAGCCGCAAGATCATCGGATGCGTGGGTGAATTGCAATTTGAGGTGATCCAGTACCGCCTGCTCCAGGAATACGGGGCTTCCTGCCAGTTTAATAATCTGTCCTTTTACAAAGCTTGTTGGATAAGCTCGGGAGATAAGCACAGCCTGGAGGATTTCATCCGTTTCAAACAGGCCAATATCGTGGAAGATAAAGATGGCAACCTGGTTTATTTAGCCCAGTCAGCCTGGTACCTGGATACGGAACGGTCCAACCACCCCGAAATAGACTTTCAGTTCGCCTCCGAAATTCACAGGAGCTGATCCAGTTCCAACACCAGATCGTCCTGCCTCACCATTGTTCCTGCCGAAAGATGGATTTGTTTCACCCGGCCTGCATGCGGGGCGGAAACCGTAGTTTCCATTTTCATGGCTTCAATGATGAAAAGGGGGGTATTGATATTAACCTGCTGTCCTTCTTTAATCAGGATGGCCGATAGTTTACCCTGAAGCGGTGACCCGACATGAGACTCAGGCAGGGATACTTTTTGGTGTACAGGCTGGCTGGATTTGAATCCCAGGTCCCTGACACGCACCATGCGGTTATACCCGTTCAACTCAAAGTATACCATGCACATCCCGCTTTCATCGGGAGGCAGGACAAACAGTAATTTAACAATGATGGTCTTTCCCAGACTCAGGGGGATCAGTATTTCCTGACCATTTTTCATCGGGTAGAAAAACGCCGCCGTCGGAATGCTTGACACGTCCCCGTACTCCCGGAGTACCCGGTAATAATCTTCAAACACTTTCGGGAACAGGCGGTAAGAAATAAAATCCAGGAAATCCGATTCCGGGAATTTTTTCTGAAATGTGTAAAATTCCCGGTCAAAGTCCACGGGAGGGAGTAATGCATTGGATAGTCCCCGGATGGGTTGCTCGTTTTTCAACACAATTTTTTGCAGTTTTTCCGGAAAACCGCCAAACGGGACTCCGATCTCTCCCCGGAAAAATCCCCGGACTGATTCCGGGAATGACAGGTTCCTGGAATCATCCAATACATCTTCTTCGCAAAGGTTGTTTGCCGTCATGAAAAGAGCCATATCTCCGACTACCTTGGAACTGGGAGTGACTTTGACAATATCCCCGAACAATCGGTTTACCCTGATATAATTCTGTTTGATTAGGTCCAACTTATCTCCTAGTCCGAGAGACTGAGCCTGCTGGCGTAGATTGGAATACTGGCCTCCCGGCATTTCATGGGTATATACTTCGGCTGTACTGGCTTTCAGATCCGATTCAAAAGGATAATAATATTCCCGGACAACCTCCCAGTATGCGGCAAAAGCATTTAATTGCTCGATATCCAGGTTCGGACTTCGTTCACGATGTTCCAGGATGGCCACAATGGAATTGAGGTTAGGCTGCGAAGTGAGACCACTGAGGGGAGCAATGGCGCAATCCACGACATCCACGCCGGCTTCAATGGCTTTTAAATAAGTGGCAGCCTGGACTCCTGCAGTATCATGGGTATGTAATACCACGGGGATCTTCAACTTTTCTTTCAGGGTCTGCACCAGGACAAAAGCGGCATCGGGCTTCAGTAATCCGCTCATGTCTTTGATAGCCAATAGGTGGGCCCCGCCATCCTCCAGGCGGAGGGCCAGATCCAGATAATATTGCAGGGTGTATTTGGTCCTGGAGGGATTAAGGATATCTCCGGTATAGCTGATGGCAGCTTCGGCTAGTGCGCCGGTATTCTCCCGGATGAACCGGATGCTGGGCAGCATCGCGTCGGTCCAGTTCAGGGAGTCGAATATACGGAACACATCAATCCCATTCTCCCAGGATTTTTCAATGAATGCGTCAATCAGGTTCTCCGGATATGCGGTATATCCGACCCCATTGGAACCCCGGATCAGCATCTGCAGCAGGATATTGGGCATTGCTTCCCGGATCAGTTTCAGGCGGTGCCAGGGAGATTCATGAAGAAAGCGCATGGCCACATCAAATGTCGCGCCACCCCACATCTCCATAGAAAAAAGTCCAGCATTATTTTTTGCATATCCTTCCGCAACGGCAATCATGTCCAGGGTCCGTAAGCGTGTCGCCAGTAAGGACTGGTGGGCATCCCGGAAAGTAGTATCGGTGATCTGAACTGCTTTTTCCTTCATCAGCCAGTTGATGAAACCTTCCCTGCCCAGGCGGTTGAGCCTGTTTTTGGTTCCTTCCGGATACGGACCGTACTTATCAAATGCAGGTATCCTGGGCAGCCTGAACTTTTTCTGCGGGTCGTAGGATTTTACATCCGGGTTACCATTAACTTTAATATTGGCTAAATAAAGCAGGATACGGGTACCCTGGTCCCTGGGTTTTTTAAAACGGAACAATTCGGGATGCTTTTCAATAAAATCCACCGTGCAATTGCCTTTTCGGAAAACCTCATGAGCGATGACATTCTCCAGAAAGCGGATATTGGTGTTCACCCCCCTGATCCGGAACTCCCGGAGTGTCCGGTGAAGTCGCTGAGATGCCCCGGCCAGGGTCCTTCCCCAGGCAGTAACCTTGACCAGCAGGGAATCGAAGAATGGGGAGATATTCACTCCGGAATAGCTGCTTCCCTCATCGAGACGTATCCCAAAACCGCCCGCATTGCGATAGGCAATTACGGTACCGTAGTCGGGGGTGAAGTTATTTTCCGGGTCCTCTGTCGTAATGCGGCACTGGATGGCATACCCGTTAAGCTTCACATCCTGTTGCCCGTGAATGAAGATTTCGGGATCGGATAGCCGGTGACCTTCGGTGATCAGGATTTGGGACCGGACTATATCTATTCCGGTCACTTCTTCTGTGATCGTATGTTCGACCTGGATACGGGGGTTCACTTCAATGAAAAAAATGTGCTGGTCCCGGTCCACCAGGAATTCCACAGTACCCACATTATTGAACCTGACCAGCCGCGCTATCCGGAGGGCATAATCATAGATCAGTTCTTTGGTTTCCTCTGAGAGATTTGGAGACGGGGCGACTTCAACCACTTTCTGAAACCTTCGCTGAACCGAACAATCCCGTTCAAACAAATGGACAATATCCCCATAGTTGTCTCCCATGAGCTGTACTTCAATATGCTTGGGACTAACAATGAATTTTTCCAAAAACAGGGTGTCATTTCCAAAAGCCTTACCCGCTTCACTGCGGGCTTCCGCAAATGATTTTTCCAGGGCATCCTCACTGCCCACCACGCGCATCCCCCTTCCTCCACCGCCTGCTGAAGCTTTCAACATGATCGGGTAGCCGATTCGCAGGGCTTCCTTCCGGGCAAAATCCAGGTTTTCCAGACTTACCTCACTACCTGGGATCACCGGTACGCCGGTTTGCATGGCGATCTGCTTGGCAGCTATTTTATCTCCCAACTTCTCCATAATTTCCGGCTCAGGTCCCACAAAAAGGATCCCGGATTCCCGGCATCGCCGGGCAAACTGTACATTTTCGCTGAGGAAGCCGTAACCCGGATGAATGGCGTCAACCTTGTAATCCAGGGCCAGCCGGATGATCTCTTCAATATCCAGGTAAGGCTTTAGCGGTTCGTCATCCTTGCCCACCTGGTATGCTTCATCAGCCTTATACCGGTGCAGGGAATATCGGTCTTCATAGGTATAAATGGCTACTGTCCGGATTTTCAATTCGGAAGCGGCGCGGAGCACCCGAATGGCGATTTCGCCCCTGTTGGCGACCAATAACTTGTGAATACGGTGCAAATGGGAAGTTGACATAAGGGGATCCGGAAGGCTGGTTGTTGGCCGGCCGTAAAATTATAAAACAACAAGGAATAAACGTTGCATAAAATCCAAAGAATTCAATATTTATTTAGAAATTTCCTAAAATAATAGCTATTATATTACTAAGATGTGGTCTGAATACCTAAAAGGGTTCCGCGGTTATCTCCAGCTGGAGCGGTCCCTTGCAGAAAATTCCGTCCAGGCATACCAGCAGGATATAGTGAAGCTGGTCCAGTACCTTCAATGGAAAAACTGGACGGGTACGCCAGCGGAAATGACCAGGGAAGACCTGGAGGGCTTTGTCAGCGGGATTGCCGGACTGGGGATGAGCCCGGCATCCCAGGCGAGGATTATTTCCGGCCTGAAGTCTTTTTTTAAGTATCTGCTGCTGGAAGATGTGATTCAGGCAGATCCATCAGCATTACTTGAAACACCAAGGCTTTTTCGCAGATTGCCGGAAGTGCTGACGGTCGAAGAAATTGAAGCCATGAGCAGCTCTTTTGATCTCAGCAAACCGGAAGGTGTACGCAACCGCACCATCCTGGAAACCATGTATAGTTGCGGGTTAAGGGCCAGTGAAGTCATTAACCTTAGAATTTCCGGCCTTTACCTGGATACAGGGTTTATCCGGGTGATCGGGAAAGGGAATAAGGAAAGACTCGTTCCGATTGGGGCAGAGGCATCCGCGGATATTCAGCTGTACCTTGATCAAACCCGGCTCCACACCCCTGTTCAGCCTGGACAGGAAGATTTCCTATTTCTGAACCGGAGGGGAAAATCGCTGAGCCGGGTGATGATATTCCTGGTGATCAGGGATGCGGCAACAAAGGCAGCCATCCGTAAATCCATCTCCCCGCACAGTCTCCGGCATGCTTTCGCCACACACCTGATTGAGGGGGGCGCTGACCTGAGGGCAGTCCAGGAGATGCTGGGACATGAAAGTATCACGACCACCGAAATTTACACTCACCTGGACCGGCAGTATCTTCGGGACACCCTGGAGCGCTTTCATCCGGGTTTTAACAGGATCCAACACTGAAATTTTTTTTTGGTGAATTCCAATAATTTATTAACTTTCCACCCTCTTTTACTTTCAGCCATAAATTTCCTGATGAACAAAACCAGTAAACACAGGGGCATCCTGTATGTTCCCGTATTGGCTTCTGCGCTGCTTTCCAGCGCAGGTATTTATCTGTTGTGGAAGGGCATATCCTACGATCTAGCCTGCTTTTTGCTTTTGTTTTTTGGTTTGGCCACGCTTGTTTTCGGTTATGGGGTCCTGACAGAGGACAACAATAAAACCGTCAACCTGCAAGATGGTGGGAAAATGCCTGTTTCCGTCAGGGAACAGGGACAACCAGGAAACATACAGCATTCCTGACACCGGCTGCCTGACAGATCAGGCAGTTCTACCGGAAAAGGAAAAAGGCAGGTTATTGATTGTAGCGGACAAGCCTCCTCCCCATGTGGAAAGTCCAAGCTATGCCTATCACGAGCAGGCATCCGGCGGCATTTAACCACAGGAAGGAGACCAGGTTTGCCCGGTATATGCCGATCACCATCAGTTCTGACAGGATGGCCGACCAGAAAACGGCTGTCCCTCCAATCTTTTTGCCATAAAAGGCCACTAGGAAGATACCCAGCATGGTGCCATAAAACAGGGACCCCAGAATATTGACAGCCTGGATCAGGCTACCCAGGCCCTGGGCAAACTGGGCAACCCCGATACAGAACATTCCCCAGAACAAGGTCCACCATTTGGAAGCTTTCAGGTTATAGCCCGGTGAACCATTCTTCTTAAAAAAGCGCATATGAATATCAATCATGGTCGCTGAAGCCAGGGAATTCAGGGTAGCCGATGTAGATCCCCAGGTTGCCAGGAAAATAACAGCAATGAGTAAACCCACCAGGCCCTTGGGCAGATAATCCCGGACAAAATGCAGGAAAATATAGTTGGTGTCATCCGTGTCTGCCCCGGAGTCCGCTTTTTTGATTAGCCCCACTGCCTGTTGACGGACCAGGGCTGCCCTGACCTGGGTCAGTTTAAGGACTGACTGCGCCCCGGCTTCTGCTGCCGGATCCCGGCGGTGGAGGGCGTTAACCAAGGCATATACTTCCTTTTTTTGGACCGAATCCAGTAATCTGTATTGATGGGACAGTTGATGCATATCGCCACTGTAGGAAGTCTGATATACTTTAGCCAGGGCATTATCATTAAAAAAAACCGGGGCACTGTAAAACCGGTAAAAGACAAATAACAGGGCGCCGATCAGCAGGATCAGGAACTGCATCGGAACTTTGACGATCCCGTTCATCAGCAATCCAATCCGGCTTTCCTTCAGGGACCGTCCGGTCAGATAGCGGCCAACCTGGGACTGATCGGTGCCGAAATACGACAGGGCCAGGAAAAATCCTCCGATCGTACCACTCCAGATATTATATTTATCCTGCCACCAGCTTTTTTGCGTGATATTAATTTTAGTCACGATCACATTGAGTTTGCCCATTTTTCCGGAGACATGCAGGGCATCTGTGAAGCTGACCCCCGGAGGCAATAGCCGAACCACGATCCAGCCCGCCAGGAACATACCGGCAAAGATGATCAGCAATTGCAGCTTTTGGGTATACGCAACGGCCTTCGTACCCCCCATTACGGTGTAAATGATCAGGATCCCCCCCATGAAAATATTGGTCCAGTAAATATTCCACCCCAATAAGGCTGAAAGGATGATCGAAGGAGCATATACGCTGATTCCGGTGGAAACACCCCGTTGCAATAGAAATAAAATCGTGGTGAGGGTCCTGGTTTTCTGGTCGAACCGGGTTTCCAGAAATTCATAGGCGGTAAATACTTTCAGCCGGTGGAACAAAGGCAGGAAAGTGACGCAAAGTACCACCATGGCCAGGGGGAGACCGAAATAATACTGGACAAAGCGCATCCCATCAGTGTATGCCTGGCCGGGGGCAGAAAGAAAAGTGATGGCGCTGGCCTGCGTGGCCATGATCGAAAACAGGATAATGTACCAGGGTAAGGGTCCGGAATTCAGGAAATAATCCCCTATGTTACGCTGTCCCCGGCTTTTCCAGATCCCATAGACCAAGGTCCCCAGCAGGGTGATGATCAGCACCAGCCAATCAATCCAGCTCATGAAAAAAAGCGGGTAAACAGGTCAAAGAGTATGATGAGCAGGGCCAGCCATCCAATGACCAGGAGGTACCAGGTTCTCCAGTAACCTGCACTTTGCGGGGGGTCCTGCTGATCCAAGTGCATATCCCCTGAATTTGCCTGATCCATAGTCAACAAAAATTACCTTTATTTCCCTTTTCGGGCGATCAGGTTGGCGAATACCCGGAAAGCACCGGGTACACCGGCCGGTAAGTCCCTGAAGAAATCAAGGGAAGTATAGACATATTTGCCTTTTCCGTATGTAGTCACTAGGGTGGATCCGTCCAGTGAAGCTTCCCCGGGATCATGCATGGAGAATAATTTCTGATAATGGCTGTCCTGGTCCGCCGTAAAATATAGTCCCCTTTCCTGGATCCATCCGTTGAAATCCGATTCAGTGATCTGGTTAGGCCAATTCATTACCGGGTTCCCGGGCTGGAGAAAACCGACTTCAGCAGTTTCATCGGTGACCCGGTCGTTGGAAACTCGGAACGGATAGGGACCCAGGTGGCGGGTAGCCAGATCAAAGGGCTTGTTATACTGCAAGACCAGCGTTCCCCCTTGTTTTACATAAGCCAATAAAGTATCCTGCAGGTACCTGAGGTCCGGATCGACATTGTAGGCCCGAATGCCGGTAATAATGGCGTCAAACCGGGAAAGTCCTCCCCTGGCGATAGCGCTGTTACTGAGCATGGTAACCTGGTAACCGGTCTGCTTAAGGGCATCTGGCACCATATCCCCGGCCCCGGCAATATATCCGATATGCTTCCCGGCAATCTTCAGATTTAGGCGGACTAGTTTAGTCTGGGCGGGGGGAAATACCGTGATGGTAGGTATATGGGTGTAGGCGATGACTTTAATTCCCCGATCAAAGGTCTTACCATGAAAATGGATCAATGCGGTCAGTGTTCCCGATTCGGAATGCTCCAGGGGACCCAGGGGTAAGACCCCGAAACGGAGGGAGGTCTCATCCCCTTTTTTTACCAGGCGGAAAGGAAGATCCTTTTCCACCGATTGGTAGCCAGGAGGAAGAGATAGGCTGACCGTACCATCGGCATGGTCAGTAAATGCTTCCAGGTTGACAAGGACCTGCTGCGTATCCCCGGACGTAAAGATATAGGTGGAGTGTTCCAGGTTAGCCGTGACCGGAGGAGTGATGGCCAGGGGTTCGTTCACCCCTCCCCTTACCGGATCTGTATACCGGTACTGCACTGGCCTGGTGAAGGATAGATTTTGATCCCCCACCCTGATCTGGAAATGGACCGTGATGGCGGGAGGATCTTCAGGCCTTCCCACCATTTGCTGATCTGCCACATGATAATAGCCGATGGGGTGCGGTTTCAGGAGCCAGTAAGGCTGTGATATGGGAAGGGTGCTGCTGACCCGGATGGTATTGTCGAAATTAAAAGGGGTATCATCGCCCAGAACCTGGTTCAGGATGGTGTCGCTTCCCGGGAAACTGATTTTGACCAGTTGCATGGGGTACGGGGAACGGTTGAGCACTTGCAGGTGTATGGGAAGTGGGTCACCGGAAGTTACCGTGCCCTCGGAAGTGGTGGCATCAAGCCATAATCCAGCACAGGACCGGATCAATGCCAGGGTTTCCTTCTGCTTTTGATTTTTCCAGTAATGGTCCCCTACCTGGCCAATGGCCCGGTAAATCGCCATAAGGGCCGGGAGTGACGCTGCGGGATGATCCATATCAAAATGACTGATGGCATCGCTGACCAGGTTTTCTACTCCTGCCCCATTTTCTACCCTGTCCCAGCTGGTATTGACCCCATCCATCAGGTTTTTTACTGGCGCTGGACCAAGTATGGTAGCAAAATACTCCTCTTCGCTTCCCCGCTGTCTGGCCATGCCCGCTCCCTGGGTTTTATGCATGGATCTGCTGTCCCCGGCAATTTCCCCATAGCTTTTGCCGAGCAGGGTATTAAAGCCTCCTGCATTCATATGGAACTGATCAGGAGAAGTGGTATTGAACCTACCGAAATGAAAAGTATTCCAGAGCAGCCTTTTGGCCTGCCAGGTTTTGACATATTTCAGCTGGGCGGGGAACATGGAAGGGTCGGCAGCTGCGGTGAATGCTTCCTTGGCAAGGATGGCGGAAGCCCAATGGTTCCCATGTCCTGCCCGTTTGTCAGCCGGGAAACGGCAAATGATCACATCCGGCCTGAACTTACGGATTACCCAAACTATATCGCCCAGTATTCTTTCCCTGCCCCAGAATTTCAGGGTTTCGACTGCTGTTTTGGAAAACCCGAAATCGTTGGCCCTGGTGAAAAACTGCTCGGCTCCGTCAATCCGGCGGGCAGCCAATAGCTCCTGGGTACGGATCAGCCCCAGCAGGGAGCCCTGTTCATCTCCAATCAGATTTTGTCCTCCGTCTCCCCTGTTGAGCGAGAGGTAGGCGGTCCGGTATAAGGCGCCATTGGAGAAATAAGCCAGCAGGCGGCTGTTTTCATCATCCGGATGGGCCGCCAGATAGAGTACGCTGCCCAGCACATTTAATTTTTCCAAATGAAGTTTGATCTGTGAAGCATTCCACTGGACAGCTGACTGGGCAGACAATGAAATCGGTAAAACCGATAGCCAGACTAAAAAGGAGCAAAAACGGATCCGTATCATGGGTGGGGGGAGTGTTTGATCAGTGGTTCAAAAAGTACGACCTAATCCAATAATAACCAAAAAACAGGGACAAGCGGACTGAAAGGGATACCTTTGGATAGAATATTCCCCCGATAAATGCTTTCGAAAAAAACCAGGTATGCGCTCAAAGCCTTGGTCGTGCTGGCCAGAAATTATGGTCATGGCCCAATGCTGATATCGGCCTTGTCCAAAGAGGAAACCATTCCTAAAAAATTCCTGGAAGGTATCCTGCTGGAACTCAGGAATGCGGGTATCCTGGGCAGCAAGAAAGGCGCCGGTGGCGGATATTATCTTCTTAAGCCTCCCGGTGATGTCATGGTTTCGGAAGTATTCCGTAAGATCGGCGGTCCGATAGCCCTGATCCCCTGTGTCAGCCTGAACTTTTATGAGCGCTGTGAAGAATGCAGGGATGAGGCTACCTGCGGAATCCGGGATATGGCTTTACAGGTACGCGATGCGACCCTGGAGATACTCACCCGAACCAGTCTTGCCGATGTGATGCAAAGGGAGGACCGGCTAAGGTCCGGCAAGAAAAGGAAAAAGCCTTAATCCCCCCGTTCAGATACCATCCATTATCGAAAAGGAACTGCCGGATACCAGGGCCGGTTATCACCCTTAAGCGGTTTTGTCAAATAAACTGGGTTGACCAGGAGTAAAATGGGATGCTGGGCAATTTGACCTTTACCGGGGGTTATTCAATTCTCAAATTCTTTACCGGTGTGGACATGAATGCCTTAATTGCGTGGTAGCCCAGGATGATCAAAGCAATGAGAAATACCAATATTCCGGCTAAACCAAACATCCACCAACTTATTGTAATCCTGTAACGGATGTTCATAATAATTAGCCTCCTATAAATCACTAATCAGCTCATTAATAATTCCTTGGAGGAAATTTGGGTCAAAAAATGTGTCCACTAAAATATAAGAATTAATTTGTTTTCTATATTGATTTTACTACCTTTGTGGCTTATTTATGTAGCCACCATGTTTATTGACGATCATCAGCTGCACAGTAATGGTAAATCCTATCGCCGCGTACTGGTCCGGGAAAGTTACCGGGAAGGTAAAGCCGTGAAGAAAAGAACGATGGCTAATCTCTCTAA
>DATLTB010000010.1:0-37629 GCA_035533815.1 Chitinophagaceae bacterium | reverse complement strand
TTTTACTTTTTTAGATACTGAAAATTATTTATATTCACTGCCCTAAATGAATCTGACCTGGACTTTAACCTGAAATGGCTATTTTAATGTTAACCTTAAAGCTCAGATTATGATTAGCAGATTTACCTGCATTACCGGTTTATTGCTTTTTTTATTCATCCGCGATTCCCGGGCCCAGGTTGCGGGCAATTTTACCGTAGGTTCCCTTACTTATAATAGCATAGTGGGTTCAGGGGGGTCTGGATCCATCGATTCCGCTGCCAATATTGTGGATACTGATCCAAATAATTTTGCCACTATCAGCGTGACCAACACCAGCGATCAGTATGGGGCGGATGCCTTACTTAATGATCCCCCGGGAACTTATTTCACCGGGGTTTATTATGTGGGCTTTTATATTTCCAGTGTAAGTGATCCTACAGCCCTGGAAAGTGCAGTGTTGCTGAATTCGGAGAACTATACCACAAGCTATACTCCTGTGGAAAATTCTTTCAACAACGGGCTTGGTGCTGATTTTGTCCTGAATGGATCTACCTATTCGGGCAATGTCTGGTTCGCCACAACCGCGGGTAATTCATTCAATGCCCTGGAGATCACGCTGGAAGGCGATCTCATTCCCGGTTCTTTATCCGGGGTGCAGGTCAATTATGGCTTTGTGATGAATTCGGTTCCAGGCAGCAATCCCCCCTATAGCTTTCCCCTTCCAGTCCGGCTCACCAACTTCAGCGTGTCGCTGGATGCCAAGGAGATGCCGCAACTGAACTGGAGTACCTCCAGCGAGCTGAATGCTGCTCATTTTGAAGTCGACAGAAGCTCGGACGGATATCATTTTAACCCCATTGGCCAGGTGGCAGCCCATGGTACCAGCCAGGTCCCCCATGATTATGTCTTCACGGATGCATTGGCCAATTCCGGCGTCAACTATTACCGCCTGCGCACCGTGGATCTTGACGGGCAATTCACTTTCAGCAAGATCGTCAGCATATCCCTGACGGACCAGGGACAAGGGTTGCTCGTCTTTCCCAACCCGGTTCATTATTCAGCCAATCTGCAGTTTAAAGTCCTCACCACCGGCAACTACCGCCTGGACCTGGTCAATATGTCCGGGCAGGTGGTGAATTCCAGGCTGGTCAATATTGCCTCCCAGCAGCAGACTATGACCTATACCCCGGGAACAGCCCTTCCCCCGGGAATCTATATCCTGCATGCCGTGAATATCTTTACCGGGGAAAGCTATGTGAAAAAAATTTTATTGCAATAACCTACCTTTTTAACTTACTAACCTAAAAACAATAAAGGCTGCCTCAGGCAGCCTTTATTGTGATGTTTAAAGGGCGTTGTTATCCTTGATCACCAGCCTTTACCTTTGCGGGCTGTTCCTGCTTTTATTGCGGCAAGCGCTTTTACTTCATTAAGCATGGTAGTCATCTTATTGCCTTTACCGTCATGCCCCTGAGCCATATAACCTCCCCGCTCCGTTTTGGAAATAACTGCATCCTGCATGGGTACATTTTTTTCTTTCGTCTTCATGCAATACGCGGTAATCATGTCTTTGTTAGCCATAAATAAAGAATTTTAAGTGAATAATGATTTTATGCCTCCAGGGCCAATTTAGCTATTACTGTTAAAGATAAAGGTAGGATTTTTAAGGCTAATGGCTGGTAACTGTTTTCCCTGCGGTCTGGGGTTGAAAAATTTGCCCTGGTCTGCCTGATTGTTTACATTCATGGTCCTGTGCCATGAATGACAGATCCAAGCTTGGAGTTTTTGACCTGACCATGATCGTGGTAAGCCTGGTGGTCGGTATGGGCATATTTAAAACCCCCGTTAATGTTGCGGCCAGCGCCAAGACCCCGGGCATTTTTTTTTCCGGATGGATCCTGGGCGGCCTGATCGCCCTATGCGGTGCGCTGACCTATGCGGAAATTGGTTCCCGGTACCCCATCACCGGGGGATATTATAAGATATTCTCCTACTGCTACCATCCTTCCCTGGCCTTCATGATCAACTGCCTGATCCTCATTTCCAATGCGGCTTCCACCTCTGCCGTAGCCCTCATCGGCGCAGAATACATCAGCCAGGTGCTGTTTCCGGCATCCCTGCATACCGGGACCATCATTGAGGTCATCGCTATCGGGACCATCATCCTGTTTTTCCTCGTTAACCTGATGGGGCTGAAGATGAGCTCAAGGGCCCAGAATATCCTGACCGTAGTGAAAATCGGCATGATCCTGCTGCTGATCCTGGCTGTCTTTGTCCCTGCCCCTGTCCATCCTGTATCCCCAATTATTCATACCTATTCCTGGACTACCTATATCCGGTCATTGGGTATATGCCTGATCGCCATCTCCTTTTCCTATGGGGGCTACCAGCAGACCATCAATTTCGGGGGAGAGGTCAGCCACCCAAAAAAATTCATACCGAAAGCCATTTTCTATGGTATTGCCATCATCATCCTGCTTTACCTGGCCATCAATTTCGCCTATATTCGGGTGATCGGCTTTGACCAGCTGAAAAACACCCGGTCCATTGCGGCAGTCCTGGCTAGCCGCGTCCTGGGTCCGGCAGGAGGGAAAGTATTTGCGGTCCTGCTTTTCCTGTCTGTCCTGGCCTATGTCAATGTACTGCTGATGTCCAATCCGACGGTGATCTATGCCATGAGCCAGGAAAAGATACTTCCCTCTTTTTTCAGTTACCGTGAACCCCGCACCGGAGCCCTGGTACCGGCACTTATCTGCTTTTCGTCCATTTGCATCCTCACGCTTCTGTTCACCCAGAAATTTGAACAGATCCTGAATTGGGTCATATTCATGGATTCCATTGGGATGGCTACCTCCGCGGCAACCATTTTTATCCTGCGCAGCAGGATGACCGGCCAGGACAGTTCGGGAATTTACACCATGCGGTTTTATCCGTTCATGCCCCTGATATTTATCGGGGCCTATATTTTTGTAGCCATCAGCATTATCCTGAACTATCCGCAGGCTTCCGGTTATGGGTTCCTGATATTCTGTGGTTTTTATCCCCTGTACCTGCTGACCCGGTACCTGAATGCAAGAAGAATCAAAAACTGATCTGATGGATCTTTCCTATATCATCAATGAACTCGGCGAGGACAGGGAGCAATATTACCAGGCCATTGCACCCCCCATCATCCAGAGCAGCAATTTTGCCTTCCGGAGCGTGGATGCTTTCCGGGAAGGCCTGGCCGATGAATACGGACACTGGATCTATTCCCGGGGGAACAATCCCACGGTAGATATCCTGCGCCGCAAGCTGGCCGCACTGGACGGTGCTGAAGATGCCCTGGTGTTCGGCAGCGGCATTGCCGCTATTGTCACGCCGATGCTGGCCAACCTGTCAGCCGGGGATCATGTCCTCAGTGTAGGGAGGCCGTATAGCTGGACCATGAAATTCTTTGACCGCATCCTGCCCCGATTCGGCATTTCCGTGAGCTATGTGGATGGGACCCGGGTGGAACATTTTGAGCAGGAACTCCGGGACAATACCCGGCTCATCTACCTGGAATCTCCCAATACATTCACCTATGAGTTGCAGGATCTGGCCGGGGTAGCTGCCCTGGCGGGGGGAAGGGGGATACTCACCCTGATCGACAACAGCTATTGCAGCCCACTTTACCAGAAACCCATTGCCATGGGCATTGATTTCTGCGCCCAGACGGCCACTAAATTTATCGGAGGGCATAGCGATACCGTAGCGGGTGTGCTGACCGGCAGCAGGGACAGGATCAAAAAAATATTCGATGGTGAGTTCATGAATTTCGGGGGCACGGTTTCTCCCCTGAATGCCTGGCTGCTGATCCGGGGACTGAGAACCCTGGAAATCCGCCTTGAGCGGATCTGTTCCAGCACCGCAAAGATAACCGATGTCCTGTTTGGACATCCTAAAATCGAAAAACTGATCTTTCCCCTTCATCCTTCTTTCCCCCAGTTCGAACTGGCCCAAAAACAAATGAAAGGAGGGGGCGGGCTTTTTTCCATCATCCTGAAGACCGAGGAAATCGGAGGAGTGGAACGGTTTTGCAATCACCTGAAGCATTTCCTGCTGGCCGTTTCCTGGGGAGGCCATGAATCCCTGGCCTTTCCTTTCATGGCCGGTTTTCCGAAAGAGGAGTTTAATGCTTCAAATCCGGATCACCGCCTGGTTAGATTATATATCGGACTTGAAAATCCGGACTATCTGTTGCAGGACCTGCATCAGGCGCTGGACCAGGTTTGACCCCTTGCGGTCAATGTCCGACGGCGGGCATTACCGGTTGCCCCCTCCGGAATTTCTGCAGGAAGATCAGGGGTATGCTGCAGAGAAAAAATACCCCTACGATCCAGAATACATCTGTATAGGACATCAGCATGGTTTGCCGGGTCAGCACGCCGTCTATCGCTTGTAAGGCCATATGTTTTGCATCCAGTAAACCGTATCCCTTCCCCATGAACGCATGCACCAGCTGGTTGAACCGGGTATTATAGGCATAATTATAGGAATTGATATTGGGGATAAGCATGGCCCTGTGGTAGGCCATCCTGCGATCAATGAAGGTAGTGATCAGCGCAATGCCGAAGGACCCACCCAGCTGCCTGCTCATATTGTTTAGGCCGGTGCCCTGACCGATATCCTTTCCACGCAGGTCTTGCACGGCCAGGGTGGTGATGGGTACAAACAGGAGGCTCATGCCTAATCCGCGGACGATCAGGGGCCATAAAAAATTCCCGGTTCCCGAGGCGAGCGTGGTCCGGTCCATCATCATGGAAAAAATAAAAAATATCACCATGCCTGCCCCGGCCATGAATTGGGCAGGTACTCCCTTTTTCAGGAAAGTGCCTACCCAGGGCATCATAAAAATAGTTGCCACGCCACCCGGAAACAGCAAAAGCCCGGTTTGCTCCGCATTGAACCCAAGCAGGTTCTGGCATAATATGGGAAAGACGAACACCGAGCCGTAAAGGCCCAGCCCGAGGATGAATGAAGTGATCATGCCCAGGCTAAAACTTCGGTAGCGCATGATCTTGAAATTGACCACCGGATGATCCGTGCTCAGTTCCCTCCACAGGAACAGCAAGCCAGCGAAGATGGCAGTCGCTGTAAGCAGGATGATATAGAATTTGGCAAACCAGTCCTCGCTCTCCCCTTTTTCCAGTACGATCTGGAGGCTGCCCACGGATAAAGCCAGCAGGAATATCCCAAGCCAGTCAATCGGGTTATTCTTATCATATCGCGGAGTATCCCGGATAAAAGTGACCACGAAGAAAGCCGCGATGGCGCCAACAGGGATATTCACATAAAATATCCAGGGCCACGCAAAATGGGTATTGATGAATCCGCCGATGGTAGGCCCGATGGTGGGGCCCACCACGGCGCCGAGGCCAAAAAGGGCTGTGGCCATCCCGATCTCCTGGGGAGGCCATGTTTCCAGCAATATGGCCTGGGAGGTGGAAAGCAGGCCGCCCCCGGCAAGGCCCTGGAATATCCGGAACATGATCAGCATTTCCAGGCTGGTGGCATGTCCGCAGAAGAATGAAGCGGTGGTGAACGCTATGATGGAAAACAGGAAATAGTTCTTTCGGCCAAATTTGTTTCCCAGCCAGCCGGACATGGGCAGGATGACCACATTGGCCACTGCATAGGAGGTGACCACCCATCCCACGTTATCCAGGGTGGCGCCCAGGTTGCCCATGATATCCGGTAACGATACATTGACAATGGTGGTGTCAATCAGTTCCAGCAGGGCAGCGCTGATGACCGTCAGGGTCACAATCCATTTTCTGATACCTGTCTCTGCCATATTATTGCAGGTTAAACTAAGGGCAGTAATTTATATTCCATTGGAAGGCCGCATTATTTCAGGGGAACGCTGACACTTACACTCATGCCCGGCCTGAGCTTGTCAATCAGGGAAGGGTCATGCGGCAAAACGATCTTCACCGGTATGCGCTGAACAACCTTGACAAAATTGCCGGTGGCATTATCGGGGGGCAGCAGGGAAAAACGGGCCCCGGTCGCCCCGGAAAAGGAATTCACCGTACCCTGAAGGACCTGACCGGGATAGGCATCCACGCGGATGTTTGCCTGGTCTCCTGCTTTCAGCTTATACAACTGCGTTTCCTTGAAATTTGCCGTCACGTAGATATCATTGGTATCCACAATGGCAAACAGGGACTGACCGGCCTGCACCAGTTCTCCGATTTGTATATCCCTCCTGGAGACAATGCCCGAAGCAGGCGCTGTGATCACCGTGTAGGAAAGCTGGAGTTTCGCATAATCTACATTGGCCTGTTGTATGGCGATGCCGGACTGGCTGGCAGCTACCTGTTCCCGGGAAGTGCCAACCTGGCTGCCGATTACTGTAAGCTGGTTTTCAGCAGCGGCAAGCTGGGCCTGAGCCGCCTCCTGGTCTGCTTTCACTGCGTCGAACTGTGCCTGGGTAATTGCCTGTTGCTTCAGCAGGCTGAGGTAACGGGTGTAATCCTGGGTGGTTTTCCATACTTTGACCTTTGCTTCATCAATGTTGGATTGTGCGGTAGCCAGACTGGCCCTGGTGGAAACCACGGTTGACCGGGAAACGCCAACTCCTGAACGGGCAGCAGCAAGGGCTGCCTCAGCTTCTTCCAGCTTGATCCTGTAGTCCCGGTCATCCAGGACCACCAGGGTATCTCCCAGATTGACGTACTGATTATCCCGGAACCTGATCTCTTTCACATATCCTCCCACCCTGGAAACCACCGGACTGATATCTCCATCTACCTGGGCGTCATCCGTATCCACATGATGGCTGAAATAGACAAATTCCTTAATGCCGAAAATGATGGCACCCACCAGGACCATTCCAAGGATGATGGGCATGATCTGCTTGGGCGAAACTCTTTTTTTGCGGGTATCTTCCATGTTTAAGGTTTATAACGGATTTTATTGAATGGTTCCGGTTGATTTCAATAGTGAGAAATACGCCAGCTTGGCATCGACCCTCGCCAGCTGCAGATTGATCTCTGCCTGGTAAAGCATGGTTTCTGCATCGATCCGGTCCGTGGTCGTGGCAAGCTGGTTCCGGTATTTGGATTCCATGATTCGGTTGTTTTCTGAAGCTTGTTCCACGGCGGTGGTGAGCAGGTTGATCTTTTCCAGGGACTGCAGGTAATCTGTATAGCTTTGATTGACTTCACTGCTGATATGATCCATCAGCTGGCTGCGGCCGATCTGGCTTTCCTGCCTCATCAGTTCCGCTGCCCTGACCTGATGCCGGGTCGTCCATAAGGATCCGATATCCCAGCTCGCATTCAGCCCGATAGTCACGGGTACGAGGTACAGTGATCCGGCTGCAGGGATGAATGCTGCGTTGGGATTGATATAATACATTTGTAATCCCGCCCCGAGTGTGGGAAGCTGATTGCTCTTAATGCGCTGTATACGGACATCGGCGATCTGACTCCGATAGGTAAAAACAGCCAGGTCCGCCCGGGTGCTGTCTGCCATCTTCAGGAAATTATCCAGGGAGCCCGGGGCCTGGTCCAGGACCAGGGTGGAATCCACTTCAATAGTCAGCTTGGTGGGGAGGCCGAGCAGGAGGTCCATATCATAACTGATGATCCGGCGGTTCCCCTCCAGTTCGTTGTAAGTGATCATGGTGTTGGATTGCTGCAGTTCCCAGCGAAGCACATCATTCTTAGTGGCCAGTCCCGCCCGGGCGAACTCCAGGGTCTCCCTTAACCGGCCTGCAATATCCACCAGGCTGGAATCAATGATCCGCTCACTTTCCCTGACCTTAAAAAGAGTATAATATTCCCGGATGATTCCCAGGATAACCCCCTGGCGGTCGTTAACTGCATTCAGAGAAGCAATTTTTTTGGCCAGTTTTGCAGACTGCATGGCATATTTCAGCTTGTTTCCTGCGAAAATAGCTTCATTGACGGAAAGGGTTCCCAGGTAAAAGGAATTGAATGTATGCAGGGAGAGCGGCTTGGAAGAACCCGGTAAATTGATCTGGTTATCCAGTAAAATGGCTTCATTGTATCCAAAACTAGCCTTAGCACTGGGGAGCCGGGAGTCACCGGTTACCTGGACCATGTCGGCAGCCTCTTCCACTTTTGCCTGGGATAGTTTCAGGACCTTGCTGTTAGCCAGACCCATCCGGATTGCTTCTTCCAGGCTTAGCTTCCGGATTATCAGGGAATCCTGGGCCAGGGCAACTTGGCCAAAAAGGAAGAGAACGGCCAGTATTGCCAGGGGGCTGATTAACCGGATTGAAAACGGGAGCGTAAATGTCTTTCCTTCCATGTATTATGCATTTTTTATATCCAGGTGAGCCCGGAGCAATGATTTTAAATGTTTTTTTACCCGAGGGCTGATCTCGCGGTAATAAGTATCCTCATCCATCTTCGGGTCCAGATTAAAAATCCGGATATATAAATTCTTGGACATGGTGATCTGGGAAATGACGGAAAACAATGTGGTGGCTGTCAGTTCTATATCGACCTTGCGGAATTTTTTATCCTTGATACCCTTGGAAATAATGCTGCGGATGATCTCCAGATTTTGGATTTTTATATTGATGATCTGTTGTTTGAGCCCGTCATCCTGGATGAACTGCCGGCTCATGATATTCTGAAACCGGTGATTGTTGAACAAGCGGTCCACATTGCTTTCTACTATAAGGTCCATTTTGCTCCAGGGATCCAGCTTTTCGTTGCGGTCCAGGGCTTCCAGTTTTTCCGTAGTATCCCCCGCCCGTATACTAATCAGGGCTTCCAGCAATTTTTCCTTGGACCCGAAATAATAGGAGATCATGGCAATATTCACATCGGCCATCTGCGCAATATCCCTGATCGAAGTTCCCTCAAAGCCTTTTTCGGAAAACAACTGTTCAGCCACATCCAGTATTTTCTCCTTTTTCATGGGACTTATTCAGCAAAATAAGGGCCAAAATTAAACAGTCGTTTAATTTAAACAAACGTTTAATTAACTTTCTGACAATTATTTTACAAAGAAGGACAAGGGGAAGGATCAACCGGGCATCCGGGATATATATTTTTCCATTTCACGGATCTGGCTGATAATCTCGGGGGTGGAGGGTTTGAGGGCCTTGGCTTTCCGGAAATATTCCCTCACATTGCGGAAATCTCTCCGGTTCATGGCAATCGTGGCCAGCTGAAGGTATGCAGCGGCGGTATTTTCCTTGTCCGGTAAACCCAGCCGGATGGCTTCCCGCAGGTGAATGCTGGCATTTTTCAGGTCTCCCTTCTGGTAGGCGATCACGCCGAGCTGGAAATAGGACATCCCCTCATACTCTTTCATGGTCTTGCTTTTCGTGCCGATCGACTTGCGGATATTTTCCTCAGCAGAACCCAGGTCCTGATTGACCATATCCATATTGGATTTAACAAAATAATAAGCGGAACGGATGGGTTTGAGCAGCAGCCCGGGAAAACGGATCCGGGCGAGTAAAGAGGTAGCCGTTTCCATGTCCCCTTGTTCGATGGCTTCCTGGACCAGTCGCATGGAACCCAGCAGGAAATGGGTCAGTATGCAGATCAGGCCGAAAAAGTATAATAGCCAGGCCATATAGATCCCAGCGGTGAGGTTGACCAGGATGCCGCCGAGGATAAGCACAATGCCCAGCGCAAGTCTGTAAAGGATAAAAAGCCTTAAAATAAGTTTCATGTGGAATGGGGTTCAGGCCTGTTCGTAAAGATAGGATATCCCCGGCAAAGGGCATGGGCACCCATTAATTTGGGGACACGATCACAGGGAATCGGTGATCCCCAGACTTTGCAGGTCTTTATGGGTAAGGAGGGGTTGTTGATGGTGACGGATCTTATCCAAAAGAAATCCTCCGGCTTTCAGGGCTTGCCCCTCGCTGGTAAATGGGTGATGTCCCGGTATAACCGGAATATAGGGCTGGATAATGAACGGATGATGGTTAACCAGGATGCGATAACCCCAACCTGATGCAGTCCTCAAAGGCAGCAGTTCAAGGACCGGAGCGGCTGAACCGCTGTGTTGCCGATGCGCAAGGTAGAGCATCCCGGTAATGATCAGCAACAACCCGATGATGATCAGGAAATTCTTAGAAGGACGCGTTCGCATTATAGACTTCATTGGGCCGGAACTCCCAGAAATCATCGTACCACAGGTTATTGCTCACCCCCGTGCCGACAAAGCCCCTGTTACCGATACTGAAGGCAACCGCATCCTCCCTGGCCGAATTAGTGAAAGCAGTCATCGAGGTCCAGGTATCCGTAACCGGATCATATTGCCAGGTTGACGCCAGCAGGGAATTATCAATCCCGGTAGTGATATAGGCCTTGCCATATAGGACCATGACGACGGCATCACTGCGGGTAATATCTGTATAAGCATTATTATATCCTTCCAATATCCGGTTGCTGATATTTCTTTTCTGGGACCAGAGACCGGTGGAGGGATCATATTTCCACATATCATCCACATAAGTCCCGTTGTTTACCCCGGTACAGAGGTAAGCGGTATCATTGATGACAAAGGCCAGGGCATTTTCCCTTTTTTCTCCCGGAGAACTGGTGAGTTCCTGCCAACTGTCCGTAGCCGGATTGTAGGACCAGAAATCCTTCAGGTAGGACCCATTGAAGCCCATGGTGATATAGCCCAGGGAGCCAATGGAAAATGCGGAAGCACCTTCCCGGGCACTTCCCGGAAAACTGGCTTTCTGGGTCCAGGTATTGGTAGGAGGATCATACTGCCAGAAATCATTCAGGTAATTGGTGCCATCATAACCCGTGCCTACATATCCTTCATTGCCAATACCCATCGCAATGGCAGAATTGCGGGCAACCCCCGGAAAATCTGCTTCCTGGGTCCAGGAATTAGTGATCGTATCAAATTCCCAGAAATCCGTAAGCCATTGGGTCAGTGTGCCATTATAACCAGTTCCGATATATGCTTTACCATTGACCACGAAGGCTACCGCCCCGCTGCGGACCACCCCATTCAGTTCGGAAGCCTTGTACCAGTTGCCCGTTTCCGTAGTGGTCGTACTACTCTTGCAATTGCATTGCAGGCTAAGACAGCCAAAAATAGCTACGGCGAAAATGGCACCATTCCGTAAGGATAATTTCATGGTTCGGATGATTTTAAACGAATGCGAAAGTAAATGAATTTGCCGGGACGAGAAAAAAAATAGGTGCCTGGACTGCGTTTACAACCAATTTTAAGATTTTTTTAAGAAGCGCCGGGCTCATGAATTCAAAAAATACCGATAAATTGTCCGGTTTATTCCAATAGGTAATGCGGGGGGAGTCCGATTTGGCCCCCAGACAGGCAATTGGGCAAAGCGATGTACATTTGCGCTTCCTGCAGTACAAAAAATCAGGCATGAATATCAGGGCAATTGTCATTGGAGGGTTCGTTCTTGCGGTTCTGGGAAGCAGTTGCACAAAGCAGGGTTCTCCAATCGGTGCCAATTATATCAAGGACAAGCTCAATATCCTGTACATTGATACTGAGACAGTCAGTACTTCCACCTTATTGCTGGATTCCGTGCCTACATCAGGGTATAATACTATCCTGGTTGGAAATTACCAGGATCCTTTCTTCGGTAACATAAATGCTTCGTCCTATATGGAAATAGGGATTCCAAGCTTTGTGAATATGCTTCCCGATCCAGTGTATGATTCCCTGAGGTTTATCCTGAGGGCCAATGGGTATAGTTACGGAGATACCACCCAGTCCCAGCAGGTATTGGTTTATCCCTTGAATGCCAACCTGAAAGCAGATATTACCGGTGCCCTGTTTAATGTGGATCAGGTACCCATTCTGCCCACTGCGCTGGGAAAGCTCAGCTTCATGCCGGAACCAGGGCAGTCCCAATACCTCAGCATCCCACTCAGTGATAGCCTGGGATCCCTGCTGACTAACCTGTTGTCAACCCATGATCCGATCATTTCAGATCAGGCAAACTTCCGGAATTTTTTCAAGGGCATTGCCCTGGTGCCCGGTCAATCCGCCACAGATATCATGGGGTACTACATTGGAGGTGACACGGCAGCCGTCATCCGTCTTTACTTCCATTATCCAGGACTTCAGGCCAGCCAGCAGGTCATCAATTTCCCCGTTTTCAATAATGGACTTCAGTTCAACCATATAGCTGCAGATCGCAGCTCCACGGTGTTGTCGGGACTAACCTCATTGAATTACGGAGGCCTTTCTTCCCGTTCCACCAACCATGAATCCTTTATTGAGTCCGGTGTCGGTATAGCCACCAAGATCGGATTTCCCTATCTGTCGAATATTCAGCAACTGGCCCAGTACGGTACGATCATCAAGGCTATCTTACTCGTCAAACCCATGAAGCAGACTTACCGGAATAATTTATTCTTATCCCCAGAACTATTGCTGGTGGCTCAAACGGCCAATAATTTTACGATCGATACTGTATATGCACCAAATGGATCCCGGATGAACGGCAACCTGATCATGGATCCGATTTACAATCTCAATACGGTCTATACCTATGATGTCACTAACTACGTCACTGCCCTGCTGAATAATCCGGGTTCCGGAATCGGGAACCTGGTGCTGGTCCCACCGGGTCATACTATGTCTACCACAGTGACCAGGACCGTGCTGGGGGATATGACCCAGCCTGAAAACAATATCCAGCTTGTGCTTTTTTATATCGTTTATAACCAGATTCCCTGAGGACTCCAGCCATGGTAAACCACCGGATTATGTCCAGCTCCCTGATGCGTATTTTGCCTGGTCTTATCCTGTTTGCCCTGCTGGGGGAACCTGTCTGCGCACAGAACCCAGTCAGTTCTCCCTATGCCATGTTCGGTATCGGAGACATTGATTACCGGGATTACGGGAGGACGGATGGGCTGGGCAGCACCGGGATCGGACTTTCTTCTCCGAAATACCTCAATAACCTGAATCCAGCTTCCTATTCCTCCCTGGAATTAAAAGCATTTGTATTTGAGATTTCAGCAAGGGAAAAAACAGTGACTTACCGGGACAACTATAACGCTGCCCAGTATGGCAGCGACCTGAACTTTGAAAAAATTGCCTTTGGATTCAGGGCAAGCCGGATCTGGACCACCGGAGCTGGGATCAAGCCATTCAGTACCGTGGATTACGGGGTGACCACCCAGAACTATGTGATCGGGAGCCCGGATATTTTCACCACCATTAATAATGGCAACGGAGGCCTGACTAACTTGTACTGGGTGAATGCGCTGAATATCGGCAAACACCTGTCAGCCGGAATATCTTCGTCCTTCCTGTTTGGTTCCATCAACCAGTCTGAGCAACTGCAGGGCGGGTTTTCCCAGGACACCCTGACCGCACTCCAGACGAGTTTCATGCGCGGTGTTTATTTACAGGGAGGATTGCAATACCAGAATATTCTCAACAAACACCTGGCTTACCGGGTCGGGGTCGTATATAGCTTGAAGACTAACCTGAGAACCGACAACAATACCCTACTGGAAGGATCGACCGGGGACACCCTGAAGAATTTATCAGCCATGATTGGGAATACTACCCTGCCTGAATATTATGGAGTGGGGTTTTCCCTCATCAGCAATGATAAGCTTACCCTGGCCGGTGATTATAAAAGCTACAGGTGGTCCCCCCTGAAGATCGAGTCTTCCGGAACCAGCCTGGTGAATTCCAGCCGGTATTCGATGGGAATTGAATATGCCATATTTACTCCGAACACCAATAATTATCTGGAGCGTTATGTTTTCCAGGGAGGGGCTTATTATGAGAATTCTTACCTGAAGATCAACAATGAGCAGCTGACCGGCTATGGGCTTACCCTGGGAGTTAGTTTTCCAAACCGGGACAACACTTTGTACTTCAATGCTGGTTTTGAAGCGGGGCGGCGGGGCACCATCGGAAACGGGTTGATTGAAGAAAATTATTTCCTGCTCAAATTGAATATTGTCATCAAAAGCCTCTGGTTTATCCGGTTAAAGAATTACTGACCGGAATGCCAAACAATATTGCCTGCTGCAATTCCAATCATTTACCATCATGGAGTGTGTTCCACTGCCAGATCGGTCCAAATTGTTGCTGGAAGCATCCAGTTTTCTTATATTTAAACCGGTTTGCCATTTACTTTCGGAGGAAATGTTTTTTTTACCGACTTAATTGAATCTAGATGAGAAATTTATTCCGGTTGACTGTATGGCTCTGCAGCTTATTGATCGCTTTCCATGTCGAAGCCCAGAAGACGGGATATGCCATCCGGCAGATCCCGCTCAGCAGCATAACCATGGATGATGGTTTCTGGACTCCTGTCATGGCCAGGGACCGCACCCTCACCCAGCCCCATGTACTGGCGGAATGCCTGCAACAAGGCAGGCTGACCAATTTTGTATATGCCGCCCAGGGGGTCAAGGGCAAATTCTGCGGTATTTACCCCTTCGATGATTCGGATATTTACAAGTCCCTGGAAGGAGCTTCATATAGCCTTATGGATCACCCGGATGCCAGGTTGGAAAAATTTATGGACAGCATCATTGCCATTGTGGCTGCAGCACAGCGGGGAGATGGCTATTTATACACCCCCCGTGAAACGGGAGCGCCAAACTTATTAAACTGGATGGGTCCCCAGCGCTGGATAAATGAACGGAACGGAAGCCATGAATTCTATGATGCAGGCCACCTGTATGAAGCCGCTGTAGCCTATTACCAGGCAACTGGTAAAAGATCCCTGCTGGATGTGGCCCTGAAAAACGCTGACCTGATTGCTTCCACTTTCGGGCCCGAAAAAAGGAAGATCGCCTCAGGTCATGAGGAAATTGAAATCGGACTGATCAAATTATATGGAGTGACCCATCAGTCGAAGTACCTGGATCTGGCGGAATTTTTAATCAATCAGCGGGGCACCATCAAGCATCCGGGTGCCGATCCCGCTGATCCCTACAGCACCGGTGCTTACAGCCAGGATGACACACCGGTCGTTGATCAGACAAAAGCGGAAGGCCATGCCGTCCGGGCCATGTACCTGTATAGTGCCATGACAGATCTGGTTGCCCTGAAAAGGGATTCAGGTTACCTGAAAGCACTGAACCTGATCTGGAAAGACATGGTATACACCAAACTCTATATCACCGGAGGTATCGGGGCGGTTGGAAACTGGGAAGGTTTTGGCCGGGATTACCAGCTGCCCAACCGCACGGCTTACAATGAGACCTGCGCAGCGGTCGGATGTATCCTTTGGAATGAACGCATGTTCCGGCTGACCGGTGAGGCTAAATATATAAATGTGCTGGAAAAGACCCTGTATAACGGATTACTTTCGGGGGTATCCCTGGATGGAGATCATTTTTTTTACAGTAATGCCATGGAGGTCAGGGAAGATTTTCACCACCCCGATCTGGAACCAGCGCGTTCTCCCTGGTTCCCCTGTTCCTGCTGTCCCACTAATATTGTCCGGCTTATTCCGGCCATTCCAGGTCTGGTCTATGCCCAGGGGAATGGGGGTATCTATGTCAATCTTTTTGCCGGAAGCACAGCCAGTTTCAAACTACCGGACCATGATGATGTCCAGCTTATCCAACGGACAAATTATCCCTGGGATGGACAGGTAAAAATAGCCGTAAATCCCCGCGGCCCCCGGACTTTCCCCCTGTTTATCCGGATCCCCGGCTGGCTGGGCAAACATCCTGTGGACGGGAACCTGTACAGTTTCCTGGATTCCGCATCCTCCCCGATGGTTTTAAAAATAAATGGGTCCCCTGCACGCTACAGGATGGAAAAGGGGTATGCCGTGCTGGACCGGAACTGGGAAAAAGGAGATAGCGTGGAACTGGATATGCCCATGCATATCCGCCGGGTGATCACCAATGACCGGGTAGTCAATGACCGTAATCAGGTAGCCTTACAGCGTGGTCCAATCGTTTATTGTGCGGAATGGAAGGATAATCAGGGAAGGACGAGTAACCTCATCCTTCCGGATAAAGCCGCCCTTACTGCGGATTTCCGGCCGGATCTACTGGGAGGGGTGGAAGTGATCACCGGCCAGGTACCGGTCCTTGAAGTCGATAAAGACGGGCTGTCCTTGCGATCCGTTATCCATCCCTTTACCGCAATTCCCTATTATAGCTGGGCAAACCGGGGAACAGGGGAAATGACGGTCTTTCTTCCGCGCAGGGTAAAGGATGTGGTGATCGTGGCAATGAAAAATAAATGAATGGGAATTCCAGTGGGGCATAGCTGACCGCCATCGAAAATCCTGAAGTCCGGTTAATTAATGGTTGTTCCGGCTTCCAGGGGAGGCTCTGCGGATCTTTTATCTGTTGACCACCGAAATAGGCAGGAGTTGATGGTGGACATTCCATCCTTCCATACTGAGATCCACGGGCCTGCCGCTCAGTTTATCCGAAGCACAGCTCACCTGAACGAGGAGGGATTCCCCGGGGGCCAGGGAAAAATAGTTGGTTGACCAGAATGAAGGTAATAACTCCTTTCCCCCGGACTGAAGCGCAGCATGAATAAAAAAGGCAAGCTGGTGAGATGGATTACTGAACTTCAGCATCAATTTTGTATGGGCTCCCTGCCTGACTGTTCGGACCAGCTTCACAGTTACTCCGGTATGGGGCATCTGAGCCAGATCCCGGAAATCATGACCCGGAGCCATCCAATATACATTATGGGAGATCAGCTTTCCTTCCCCATCATTTACATTCAGCACCAGGAATATGATGCCCTGCTGGGTAGCAAGTTGCTGGTCCAGGGAAAACGCTTCCGTGGCGCCGGTACTGTCCATATCCATCCTGGCACTTCGGTGGAATAAGGTTTGTCCTTCCGGAGAATAGCCAGTGGCCTCTATGCGAAGGCCCCGGTATGGTATAAAAGTACGGTTCACCACAGCCACTGCAGAATCATCCAGGTTCAGCTGTACATGCAGGGGTTCGCAGGCATTCTGCATGAAATAATACCCTGCATTCGGCACCAGAAACCAGTCATAGACCTGCCAGATGACGCTGGGAAATGCAGCATTGAGCTTCCAGAGCATCACCCCTCCTGTTTCATTCAGCTTATGACCGACGGATTCGAAAATGGCCTGATAACCTGTGGCATTCATCAGTTGCATCTTACTGGAAAAATCTTTCACACTGAGCGGGGAACCATAGCGGTTAACCATCGCCTGATAATACAAATCATAATGGCCATTGCCTACACAGGCGTCATGATATCCCCAGGTATTATTCAGCGGAAACGGAAGTGTGGTGTCGGGAACCAGGTCGGGGATCACCCGGGATAGATCTGAATACGGAACCTGGGAAGGGATTCCGGTTTCATCTTTGAATACCCAGTCCCTGCCCCGATCAACCAGCTGGTAATACCTGGCTTCATCCTGCCAGGAATAGGGACCTCCGCTGTATACCCCGGAAGGCTGGTTATCCGGCCAGCTGCCTTTCCATCCTGCCGGTAAGCGGGCATATCCTGAAGAGCTTGGAATGAAGGGACGCGTGCCGTCAAGGGTGGAGATACTCTTTCGCATGGCATCATACAATTCTTTCCGGGCATGACCCTCATTGCCTCCGGTCCATACCAGCAAACTGGGATGATTGCGTAAGCGGTTGATGGTGCTGACCATATTGCGGATGAAAATATTCCCCTGGATCGGCCATTTGTCTGACCCTTTGAACTGACCCTGGGTATCCCCGGTGATCCAGAAATCCTGCCAGACCAGCAGTCCATACCGGTCCGCCAAATCAAAGAAGATATCCGGTGGTGCAATGCCCCCTCCCCAGATCCGGACCAGGTTCACATTGCCGTTACGGCAAAGGCGCAGTTCATTGTCATACCGGGCAGAATCCCGGTTAAGCATCATATCCGGCACCCAGGCGCCGCCCAGCAGGTGAATCCATTTACCATTTACATAGAAATCCCTTCTTGGCCAACCATTCACATTCACTACCTGGGAACTGACCGTACGGATGCCAAATAAAAAACTGGTGTCATCTGAGACCTGGCTACCATGGATGTACTGCAGCCTCAGGCGGTAAAGTTCAGGTTTGCCATAACCATTCGGCCACCAGAGATGGGGATTATGGATGACCAGTTGTGCAAAACGGTCTGCAGTCAGGTCAAGATGGCGGGAAGTTCCCGGCTCAAGGGAAACAGCCTGTTCAAGGTTGATGGCAGCACCGGGGAAAGTTGCCGGGGAAATGGTGACTTTCAGCCGGCCATCCTGGTGCTGATTACTGTAATTGGCTAAAGACAGATGCAGGGCGATCCGGGCCAGATTGGTTTCAGGCAGGGCTGGAAGGGTGGTGACGATATGGGGATGGCGGATGACCACGGGTCCGGTAGCCCTCAGGTAAACCGGCTGCCAGATCCCGATATTCCGATCCCTGACTGCTGGCATCCAGTCCCATCCGATCGAACAAAGCATGGTGACATTCTTGCCAATATCCCCGGTGGGGCCTCCATTGGCATAGAAGGGGCCGAGTGCATTGATCTGGGGATGGGAAGGCAGGCCGGGATAATCCAGCGGGTAGATCTTTACTGCGAGTACATTATCACTTCCGGCATGGATATGATCGGTTACATTGAGGCTGTATTGGGCAAACATACCGGCCATTTGAGCAGAATCGGCAATCAGGCTGCCGTTCAGCCAAACTTCGGCCCGGTAATTAATGCCTTTAAAGATCAGTTGAAAATATTTTCCTTTAGCTGATGCCGGAACCTGGAACACCGTCCGGTACCAGTAGGGTTTTTTCCAGGGATTGGCCTCATTGGGGAGGAAAGAATATTTTTCCAGACCCCATTGGTGATTAAAAGAATCCGATGCATCGGGGATCATCATATTGTTCATGCCGATATAAGGGCTGGGATAAACATGGTTGGCAACAAGTCCGGTAAGTACAGTGGAAGGCACTTTTACCGGGAACCAATAGTTTTTATCGGAATATTGCTTGTTGGATAATGAATCCCCGGGAGCGGTGACAATGGCCGACGACTGCAGGTCAAATCGGGTGAGCTGCATTTGCCAGACCGCAGCCTGCTGTGCTTTCAACAATACAGGAGTTAGGGTTCCGGTGGTGAGAATAGCCACCAGGCTGAAACGGACTACACGCATGTTCGGTTTTTTAAGAACTTCCAAATTAACTATTGTATCTCAGAAATGCAGGATTAATTTAACCTTTAATACAAATCCACAGGACCATCAACCTGGATTGTTCGGTATGAGCGCATATCTTTTGGAGATTCAGCATGGATTCTCCATTGCACACAAATATTTGGATTTATAAAAAAAGGACAGTATTATTGTGTAAACGTTTACATTACCTACTTTGGGCCCTGTAAAAGGGATGTATTAAGCCTTGGAGCTGATGGGCGCTTACCCAGGTTTTTGGAAGTTTGTTTTTACTGGTTAGTTTTATTTTAATCGATTGTAGCCAGGGAGAAATCCCTGGCTGGCAATCGTGGAATTAACCGGGAAGGGGGGTAATCCTGAACTAAATAATACATATACCGGGATTTGGAAATGCAGGATCAGGTAAGCTGAAAGTTCCATGATCCGGTATTTGCCTGGTTGATTGAATATTGCAGTTTTTGTTTATCCTTCCTCCTGATCATGCACAAACCACAACCTGATGATCCGTAAATCCATATTGCCCGCCTGCTTTTCCCTATTTTGTTTTTTCTGTGGTTTTTCCCAGGGACGGAAAAAAATCAATTTCGATCTGGGTTGGAAATTTCACTTTGGCAGTGCGAATAATCCTGCAATGGATTTTAACTATGGGATCGCTAATATTTTTTCCAAGGAAGCAGGTACACGCGGAACTTGTATATCTCCTGCATTCCAGGATAGCAGCTGGAAGGATGTGCAGTTGCCCAATGACTGGGTGGTCTCTCTTCCCTTTGTGCATTCTCCGGATTATAATATCATGGCGCACGGATATAAACCCATTGGCGGCCTGTATCCCCAGACCAGCATTGGCTGGTACCGGAAGACTTTTTTCATTCCGGAAAGGGATTCGGGAAGACGGGTTGTCCTTCGCTTTGATGGAATTTACCGGAACAGCCAGGTTTGGCTGAATGGAAATTATCTGGGATCTGACCTGTCGGGGTATATCGGTATCCGCTATGACCTGACCGATTTTTTGCATTACAATGCCAGCAATGTATTGGTGGTAAGGGTGGACGCCACCCAGTTTGAGGGATGGTTTTATGAAGGAGCAGGTATTTACCGCCATGCGTGGCTGACAGTATCAGATAAGCTGCATATTGCTCCGGATGGTATGTACGTGCATGCTGTTGTCCGGGGTCGGGCTGCCGCGATCACGGTGGAGACCACCCTGCAGAATCAGCGGGATCAGTCATCCCGGGGTACAGTCATTTCCTATATCGCTGACAGGGCGGGAAAAGTCCTGGCTGTATCAGCAGCCCGGCCTTTTTCCCTTGGTGTTGATAGCCACCGGAAGATCATTTCAGTGATCGATCTGAAATCAGCCCGGTTATGGTCCCTGGACGATCCCTATCTGTACCGGGTAATAACCCTGGTAAAATCCGCAGGCAAGGTGGTGGACAGCCTGAAGGTCAGGTTCGGGATCCGAACGATTTTGATCAGCAGGGATAAAGGAGTTTTCCTGAATGGGAAACACGTGGAAATCCAGGGGGTTTGCTGCCACCAGGATTTTGAAGGGGTGGGGACAGCAATGCCTGATTACCTGCAGTATTACCGGGTTGGCTTGTTGAAACAGATGGGGGCCAATGCCTTGCGGACCAGCCATAATGCACCCACCCCCGAATTGCTGGATGCCTGTGATAGTCTGGGGTTGCTGGTCCTGGACGAGAACAGGTTACTGAACAGCAGTGCAGAATACCAGGGGCAGTTTAAGCGCCAGATTAAACGGGACCGCAATCACCCCAGTGTATTTATGTGGTCCATCGGGAATGAAGAAGGCTGGGTTCAGGCAGATAATACAGGTAGGCGGATAGCCAGGACCCTGATCCAGGAGCAACACATGCTGGATCCCACCAGGACCTGCACCTATGCAGCAGATGAAGGGAATGTATATCAGGGGATCAATCAAGTCATTCCGGTCCGGGGATTCAATTACCGGATTTCCGCTATAGATGATTATCACAGGGACCATCCGGATCAGCCGGTGATAGGCACTGAAATGGGCAGCACCGTATCTGACCGCGGAATATATCAGGTGGACTCCATAAGGGGATATGTGCCGGATTTTGATCTGACCCATCCCTGGTGGGCCACCACGGCGGAACAATGGTGGACCATTGCTGCAGCACGTCCCTGGTTCATGGGTGGATTTGTCTGGACGGGTTTTGACTACCGGGGTGAACCCACTCCATATCAATGGCCCAATATCAATTCCCATTTCGGGGTGATGGATATGTGCGGATTTCCGAAGAATATCTATTATTATTACCAGTCCTGGTGGTCGGACCGGGATATCCTGCATATTGCGCCTCATTGGAACTGGAAAGGCAAAGAGGGGAAACCTATTGAAGTCTGGGTAAACAGCAATGCGGACAGCGTGAAATTATTACTCAACGGTAAAAGCCAGGGTACGAAGGATATGCCCCGCAATGGTCACCTTCAGTGGACCGTGAATTACAGTCCGGGCATCCTGACTGCTATTGGTTACTGGAAAGACAGACAGATCAGGGATAGCGTGGTCACTACAGGTAGTCCATACCAGCTTGTGCTGGAGCCTGCCCGAAAAAGAATCCTGGCCGACAGTGAGGATGTGGATGTAGTGAATGTCACGGTGGATGACCGCAATGGACTGGCTGTTCCGGATGCGGATGAACTGATCCATTTTTCGGTCTTCGGTGCCGGCAGGATCATTGGGGTAGGTAATGGAGATCCCAGCAGCCATGAACCCGATCAATATATGGATGGCCATTACAGCAGGAAGCTGTTCAATGGAAAATGCCAGTTCATCCTGCAGTCGGATAAACAATCAGGGACTATCCGGATACAGGCAGATGCTCCAGGTTTGCAGTCAGGTACCTGCAAAGTGGAAGCCATTGGCAGCCGGTAAAAGCAGGATTGGATATTACTCAACAGGTAATCACCAAAAAGGAAAAATAAATTTACCGCCAGGAATTGCCAAGAAAATGGAAACTGACGATAATCCAGTTAAAAATCCATGATCATGACCACATTAAAGAAGAATCGCGGGAATAGGCTCACCGCATGCCGATTGATGGTTGCGGGGTTAATCGGGTTGCTTCTGTCTTTCTCCGGATCGGCAGTTGGCCAGCGGAGTAAACGATATCCCCTGCATGAACCCCATTCCAGGATCCTTGGTGCTGATATTTCCTTTCTTCCCCAGCTGGAAGCCAGGGGGAAGAAATTTTTTGACCATGGCATTCCCATGGATGCTATCGCCATCCTGAAAAAATACAAATTCAATTATATCCGGTTGCGGATATTCAATGATCCACAGGCTCCCGGCGGTTATTCTGCCCAGGGATACTGCGATCTGGCCAATACGGAAAAAATGGCTAAGCGGATCAAGGATGCCCATATGAAATTCCTGCTGGATTTCCATTACAGTGATTTCTGGGCCGATCCGGGTAAACAATTCAAACCTTCGGCCTGGAAAGGCCTGGATTTCACGCAACTGACCCAGGCGGTTACCCGGTATACGGAAAAGGTCCTGCGGGCACTCAAAGCTCAGGGCACCCTTCCTGACATGGTCCAGATCGGCAATGAGATCAATCACGGGATGATCTGGCCTGAAGGTAAATTCAGCCACCCGGATAGTCTGGCAGCCTTGCTCCGGGCTGGGATCGCCGGAGTGAAAGCCGTGGATCCGCGTATCATCATCATGCTGCATATTGCTTGTGGCGGACAGAATGCAGAGTCCAGGAATTTCCTGGACAATATGATTTCCCGTGGAGTACATTTTGATGTCATCGGGGAATCCTATTACCCGAGATGGCATGGTACCCTGGCCCAGTTGAAAAGCAACCTGACCGACCTGGCCGGCAGGTACCGACAGAAGATCATTGTAGTGGAATATACCCAGTTCAAACAAGAAGTAAACGATATCGTCTTTAATCTTCCCCACCATAAGGGGATGGGTACTTTCATTTGGGAACCTTTGAATTACGGAGAACCCCTGTTCGACACCAGTGGTCATACTGATTCCCTGATCAATATCTATCCCGGGCTGGCTAAAACCTACCATATCCGGTAGGAAATTCCAATATGCCTGGATAAATGGAGGCTGATAACTGCTATGAAGAAAAACGAATTGGGGTAATTCAAGTCATACATGCCACTTTCAAGGGGTACAATGGATCACATTTTATCGAAATCTAGATCTAAATCAAAAAACCATCTTGTTTACCTGGTGATTTGAAGAGCCACCACAGATTTCGGAGGTAAACGAACGATTAATTCTTTACCTTGTTTGTTGAATCCGTTGAAGGCAACTGGCCTGACCTTTCCGGGGTTCCGAAATGAATTCACATCATTGAATTGGGTTGAAGTCAGGATGCGGCCCTTGACATACGACCAGGGTAAGCCAACAAACCGGGTATTTAATTTGATGGTTTTGCCGGGATCCAGATTCACCAGGGTAATATGGATGATGCCGGCAGTATCCATGGATGCGGAACAGTTGACTGCAGCAATGCCCTGACCCCGGTAAGTATATTCCGGAGTACTTAGTTTTTCAGGTAGCAATGTCGCATCCTGATGCCCCCGGAAGAGTTTGTATACATAATAGGTGGGAGTCAGAATCATTTTTTTCCCCCGGGTCAGGATCACAGATTGCAGTACATTCACTGTTTGAGCCAGGTTGGCCATCCTGACCCGGTCACAATGGTTATTAAATATATTGAGGGTGGAGGCAGCTGCCAGGGCATCCCGCAGGCTATTTTGCTGGTACAGGAAAGCAGGATTGGTGCCAGGCTCCGCATCTGTCCATACCCCCCACTCATCCACTACCAGGGCAATCCGCTTGAGGGGATCATAGGTATCCATGACTTTTTCCTGATCATGGAGTATATCCTGCATTTTCAGGCTGTTTTTCAATGCGGAGAAATACTGATCTTCTCCAAAAAGGGTAGCTGAACCCTTGTGCGACCAGTTTCCTGTCGGAATGGTGTAATAATGCAATGAAATTCCCCATAATAGATTATGGGGGATGTTTCTTATCAAGACTGCCATCCAGTTTGTATCGTTCCCGTTCGGTCCGCTGGCAATTTTAAGCAGATGAGCCCCAGGGTAATCCTTGCAGAAAGAGGCATACCTGCGATATTCATTGCTGTAATAAGCCGGGGTCATCACACCGCCGCAGCCCCAGCTTTCATTGCCTACCCCCCAATATTTCACTTTCCAGGCAGAGTCTCTCCCGTTTTTCCGCCGCAGGGCGGTCATTGTACTGGGAATATTAGCGTTGAGGTACTCCACCCACTGGGACATTTCCCTGACTGTGCCGCTGCCCATGTTACCGGCTATATATGGCTGACAGCCAATGAGGTGACAAAGTTCCATGAATTCATGGGTACCGAAATGATTAGATTCAGGGACATTTCCCCAATAGGTATTAATGGTGGATGGTCTTTTTTCCACAGGTCCAATGCCATCCATCCAGTGATACATATCTGCAAAACATCCTCCAGGCCAGCGCAGTACCGGCAAATGGATCTTTTTCAATGCGTTCACAATATCCAGGCGGATACCATCCTTGTTGGGAATAGTTGAATGCCTGCCCACCCATATACCCCCATAAATATCCCTGCCCAGATGTTCGGAGAACATCCCGTACAGGTTTTTACTGATCACCTCCCGCGTCGTGCCTCTGCTAATCACCAGGGTTGCTGAATCCTGAGCATGGCAGATCATAATTATCATACCGATCTCGGCGAAGGTCAGCAGGCCAATTTTCTTAAGGGCCTGGAAAATGGAGAAATATGTCATAACTAAGGCAGTTTTTTTGCATTCGAAGATAAAAAACAGCGCGGATTCACCCTGAATTGACCGGGTTAGTGGGATTTAAAGGCCTGTAGCCCGGGCAAGGCCTTGAAATTGAAGTCGAATAAAGCCAGGTTTTCCCAATCTGAGCCATTTTGCCAGTCTGTAGCAGCCGGACCATTATAGGCGACCCAGTCAGGTTCCCAATAACAGACTCCCAGTCCACCCCCGCCGGTAACATTTTTCACGGTTTTCATCAGGGCAACCAAAAAATCCAACTGTCCGGTTGATGAGGCAGGATAAGTGCTGATCAGCTGTGATGGGTCCCCTACAATATTTGAAGCCTGGTCAACCCCGGATAATGTAAAGGGATAAGCTGTCTCAGCGATCAATATTCCTTTGTTGGCATGATTGGAGGTCAGGGTATTTAAACCAGATTGAAGTACCGACAAATCCTTACCATGCCACCAGGGATAAAAGGAAATGCCTATCAGGTCGTAGGGGATACCGAATTTGTCGCATTGGGAATAAAACTGATCAGCCCCGTTGATACCGGCAAAATGGATCATCACCTTGATCCCGGAGTTGACTTTTTTAATAGCTGATTCTGCAGTATCAATAATGGCCGCCAATTGAGTCCAGTTTGAATCCGCATAAGCGGACACATTGCCGAATGGCCAAAGCATCCCGGCATTGATCTCATTGCCAACCTGGACAATTTCCGGAGGGGTACCCTGTTGTTGTAGCTGATTAATCACATTATAGGTATAATCGTACACAGAGTCAAGCAGTGCTAAGTATGAGATTCCCGTCCAGGCTGCAGGCAGTGTTTGGTGACCGGGGTCGGCCCAGGTGTCAGAATAGTGAAGATCCAGCCAAAGTTTCATGCCTGCACCGGAAATCTTCAGGGCCTGTTTTTTCACTGCTGGCAGACTGCACTCCTGGTCACTGTCAGAAGGATTAACCCAAAGTCTGAGCCTGATGATATTGACACCTTGTGCGGCGCATATCTGGAAAAGGGGAGAAGCGTTTCCGGAACTATCATAAAAGCGGATTCCCCGTTCATCTTCTATTTTATAATCATAGGATAGATCCAACCCCCGATAGGTCAGGCCGCTGACCGGGATATTTTGATTGCTATCATTTTGCGTAGGGGTTGGAACAGATGGAGTGCCAGGTTTATGACAGCTAATCAGGATTCCCATAAACAAAACTATCCCGATAGCACAGCGCGCACCTTTCATAATATGATAAATATGAAGAGTAAGAAACCCAAATACCGGACAAATTTAATATTTACTGGTCAATGCCCGCGATTCCGGCCACCTGTTATGGCAAAATCGGATAATTTGAAGAAGAGCATGCATATAATTTACTACTTCCGCTGCCGTTGTCAGGTATATTGAAGGTGAAAACGAATTACGGGAAATAAAAAAAACCCGGCTTTATAGCCGGGTTTTTTAGGAAAATCATGCGAACAGGTAACTAAATATGATTTAAATTGAAATAGATCAGTCAAATGATGCACCTGAATGAAATAACTCAATCAAAATCATTTTTGAAATTTATCACCTTTCTTGGTGTCTTCGTTCCCGGCATTTTTGCCTAAATGTTCCTTTTCCTTGTTTGTGCCAATGTTACCTTCTTTTCCGCGGTTGTCAGATTCCCTTTGGGGCTGCGGAAAGTTCTTTTCGGGAGTTTGACCCGTACCTGGATTTTTTTGATTCGTTTGCATAAAAAATATGTTTTGTTGTATTTACTAATAATGGAAATATCGTGCCAAAAGGGGCTTTTCTAATTTATTTAACCCATATAGTAATTTGATATTCAATATTATAATATTCATTCCAGGGGAATTGATTTCTTGGCGAGTATAAATATTAACAACTGCCTGTATAATAACTTAATCTTATTTTTAGGAGTAACAACTGCCAGGATTTACCCTAAGTTTATTACAAGAAAACCCAGGCTTCAATTATGTATAAAAGCTAGTGTATGGAGGATAAGAAAGTATAAAATAATTCGATTATGGATATGACTCTTTACCTGACGGATACATTCCGTTTCAATGATCTGATGAATAAGAAACTCCTGAATAAAATAGCTGTTTTGGCTGATCCCCAAAAAAGCATTGTACTTTTCAGCCACTTGATCAATTGCCAGTATAAATGGATGGCCAGGATTTGCCAGGAACCTAAAGTAAATGGGATGAGCTGGTGGGATCCGGTTTATGCTTTTGAGGATCTCCCTATTCAATGGGATAAAAGCCTGATTCCCTGGATAAACTTTATAAAGGCCAGGACTGAAGAAGAATTATACTGCGAAGTGGAATTTACGGGATACGACGGAGGTACATGGGTTGCAACTCCAGCTGATATTGCCTTACAGCTGAATTATCATTCCATTCATCACCGAGCCCAGATCCAGACCATCATCAGGGGGCAGGGACTTGAACCTGACTTTGTGGATTATATTGGAATCCGGTGGAGGAAGATTAGTGGATAATGCCCGGAATACGGACGAAAAGATCAGGACCTGGGCCACAATTGCATTGGAAATCAAATAACAAACAAAGGATGGATAATATTAAGTTGAGGAGTGCAGAATGGTTTGCCAGAAAGGGCAAAGACGGGTTCATTTACCGGGCCTGGATGAAGAACCAGGGCATACCATCCCAGGAATTTGAAGGGAAACCCGTGATTGGCATCTGCAATACCTGGTCCGAACTGACCCCTTGTAATGCCCATTTCCGGGAACTGGCTCAATCTGTAAAGAATGGAATTTATGAATCCGGTGGATTTCCGGTGGAGTTCCCCGTCATGTCTCTGGGAGAAACCCTGATCAAGCCAACTGCTATGTTATACCGTAATCTGGTCAGCATGGATGTGGAGGAATCCATTCGGGCTAACCCCCTGGACGGTGTGGTGTTGCTTTGTGGCTGTGACAAGACCACACCTTCCCTGGTGATGGGAGCATGCAGCGTAAATCTGCCCGCCATTGTCGTTTCCGGCGGACCCATGCTGACAGGCAAATACCAGGGAAAGAATATTGCCACTTCGGATGTCTGGACCCTGAGTGAGGATTACAGGTTGGGCAGGATCAGTCAGGAAGAGTTATCTGAGGCCGAGGGCTGCATGTGCCGGAGCCAGGGTCATTGCGCAGTAATGGGTACCGCCTCTACTATGGCCTGCATGGTGGAATCCCTGGGTTTATCCCTTCCTGGCAATGCAGCCATCCCCGCAGCTGATTCAAGGCGGAAGGTTCTTGCGCACCTTTCGGGCAACCGGATAGTCAGCATGGTAAGGGAGAATCTGAAGTTATCGGATATACTGACCCGAAAAGCCTTTGAGAATGCCATAATTACTAATTCGGCAATCGGAGGATCCACGAATTTCATATTACACTTGTTGGCTATTGCCGGTCGAATTGGGACGGATCTGGCTATTTCAGATTTTGACCAGCTATCCGCAAGCGTGCCGTTGATTGCCAACATTCAGCCTTCAGGGGAATATTTTATGGAAGATTTTTATTATGCCGGGGGTCTTCCGGCCGTAATGAAGGACCTCAGCGGATATTTGCATCTGGATTGCATGACTGTAAACGGAAGTACCCTTGGTCAAAATATTTCGCAGGCCAGGTGCTATGACCGGAAAGTTATTGCCCCGGTAGAGGAACCGTTCAGCACGCTGCACGGAATGGCGATTCTCAAGGGAAACCTTTGTGAATACGGAGCAGTTATAAAACCTTCAGCTGCCAGCCCCCATCTGATGCAGCATTCCGGGAAGGCAGTTGTTTTCGAGGATATTGAAGATTACAAGGCAAGGATCGATGATCCAAATCTGGATGTGGATGAAAACAGTATACTTGTGTTAAAAAATGTAGGACCAAAGGGATATCCGGGAATGCCTGAGGTGGGGAATATGGGGCTGCCAAAAAAAATTCTGGAAAAGGGGATCACGGATATGGTAAGGATTTCAGATGGCCGAATGAGTGGAACAGGGTATGGAACCGTGGTCCTCCATGTATCTCCCGAAGCTGCCGAAGGCGGAAATATTGCCCTGGTTCGTACCGGGGATATGATTAAACTCGATGTACCGGACAGGCTGCTTCATTTATCGGTGGGGGATGATGAACTTCTCCGGAGAAAAGCCCTATGGAAACAAACACAGCATTTTGCCTCCAGGGGATATGTCTCTTTATATCAGCATCACGTTCAACAGGCTCACCTTGGAGTTGATTTTGATTTCCTGAAGGGTAATTCCGGGCCTAGAGTAACCCGGGACTCCCATTGAATAAAGTAAGAAAGCATGATCAGCAATCAATTTGCAGGGCAGACTGCCTTAATTACCGGTGCCGGTCAGGGAATTGGTTTTGAGATCGCTATGGAATTGGCTTCAAAGGGAAGTTCGGTCCTGCTGAATGATATATCCGAAGAATCTGCCAGGAATGCAGAAGAAATAATCCGGAGAAGAGGTGGAAACTGCACGGCTATTACTGGAGATGCCGGTGACCAGGTATTTATTGAACGGATGGTTGAAAAGGCGGTAAATCAGTTTGGTTCCCTGGATATAGCGATTGCCAATGCCGGCATTACCCTGTTCGGTGACTTTTTTTCCTATACCCAAACAGCCCTGCAAAAAGTTATGCAACTTAATCTGGGGGGCAGTTTCCTGTTGGCGCAGGCTTCTGCCAGGCAAATGAGGAAGCAGGGCACAGGAGGAAGCATTTTGTTCATGTCCTCGGTAACCGGTCATCAGGCACACAAACATCTGGCCGCATATGGAATGACCAAAGCAGGACTGGAAATGCTGGCCAGAGCATTGGTGATAGAATTGTCACCATATCAAATTACTGTAAATGCCATAGCACCGGGTGCTACCTTAACTGAACGCACCAGAATGGAAAAAGAATATGAAAAAACCTGGTCTGGTCTCACTCCAATGGGCAGGCCTGCCGGAGTAAGTGATATTGCCAACGCTGCGCTTTTCTTAGTATCCAGATCATCCAGACACATCACAGGACAGAACCTGATTATAGACGGGGGCTGGTCTGTCATCAGCCCGTATAATGAATAAGGTTCCAATCAAAACCACACTAACCCTCATTTGATAAATATGGCCGAAAACCTTTGTGAAAAAGTTACTACCCATCGGGCTGAACTCGGGGAGGGGCCGGCATGGGATGATTTAAGAAACCTGATATACTGGGTGGATATTCTGAGGGGGGAAATTAACTGTTATAGTCCCCAAACAGGTAAAATGGATACCTGCAAGATCAACCAGCCGGTAGGAGCTGTTGCCCTGACCTTGACGGGAAATTTAATCGGGGCAGTTAAAAGTGGGTTTGCCCATATTGATTTCGCAGGAGGTCAGGTTGACATCATTGATCAACCTGAAGCTGATCTGCCAAAAAACCGGTTCAATGATGGGAAATGCGATCCTGCAGGAAGGTTCTGGGCTGGTAGCATGAATCTGGATGAAAAATCCCCTACCGGTAATTTATATACATTGGGTAAAGATCTAAATGTTTCCCTGAAGATTCCACATGTGACTATATCTAATGGTATGGCCTGGAATTCCAGGCATGATACTTTTTATTATATAGATTCTCCCAAGCTTACCGTGCAGGCTTACGATTATGATATTCACAGCGGAACGTTAGCCAATCCAAGACCGGCTATTAAATTCGACAAATATCAGGGGTACCCTGATGGTATGACCATTGATTCGGAGGATATGCTTTGGATCGCTTTTTTTGATGGCTGGCAGGTTAGCCGGTGGGACCCCCATATCGGGAAATGTCTGAGACAAATCAGGATGCCGGTTTCCAGACCTACTTCATGCACTTTTGGGGGTGCCGATTTTGGAGATCTGTATATTACCACAGCCAGCATTGGACTCCAGCCTGATGAATTAAGTGAACAACCCTTAGCAGGGCAGTTATTGGTAATTAAAAATCTGGGTTATTGCGGAATTCCAGGGGACAGATTTTTCGGATAAAAAGTCAGGGTATAAAGAAAACATAAAAGATAAAAACCAGGCCTGTAACTACAGGCCTGGTTTGAAAAGTGTTTTCTGAGAAAAGTCAGTAATTTGTTATTTTCCAACCGGTTTACCGGGGAAAGGAATCAATAAATGCTATTGAAATCCTTTTTGGGGCGATAAGAATCTCCACCACCACGGCCGGAATTGGTTTTTGGCCTTGCCTCATTAACTGTGATTACCCGCTGCATGAAATCTGTTTCATTGAGCTTGCTAATTGCTTTTGTTGCAGCTTCACTTTCTGACATTTCAACAAATGCAAATCCTCTGAGTTGTCCTGTTACCCTGTCCTTGGGCATATTAATTGAGTTAACTGTTCCGAATTCGGAAAACAGTTGGTTCAGGTCTTGTTCAGTTGCCTGATGGCTGAGATTGCCGACATAAATGGTCATAAAAAATTTTTAAAAATTAAATTAAATTAAAATGGCGATAGGAGAATAAACTGAAAGGGAATGATTAATATACCTATATCAGAAGTCTGGATATGCCATTATTTACCCTACGAATGTACATATAATTTATTAAGATCAATCATTTATCGCAGTAAAATCTGAAATAAGAAAATTTTCAGGGAACCTTTTATTTTGTAACAGTTGGAAAAGAATGAACTTTTTTCCACTAGAGTAGAGTGATAATGAGATTTTTATCTGTGACTTCACCCCCGAAAGGATTACCTATCAATAGATTGAAAAAAGACTTCGGGGCTTCCATTTATGAGATTGTATAAAAGAAGGCGGAAAATTAAGGATGGATTCAGGTTATTTGTACCTTTTAGACGAGTAAGCTAAATAATTATATATCTGATTCAAGAGGGGAGCTTTTGTTTCCCTCTTTTGAAAATAATAGAATCAATTTTACCACGCTCAATAGTTGTATCTTTTTGTTGAATTCTTGATTTAAAAAAGGAGGGTTAATTTTAAAACAACATTGAATTAACCATTTTGTAGACCTGTGTAGCCGCAGTTCGAACATATATCAAATAGACTTGACAAATATTTACTCCCTTTGACGTGTTATTCAATTAATTAGGCTTGGTTGAATTATTATCGAGTTGACTAATTAAGCAATGATATAAGCCTATTTTCAATATTTTCCATAGTTCCCATATTGGTAACTTTAAATTATCTTTGTTTTGAAATAGAATATAGTGAGAGTTATAGCAAAGAAAAGACTAAGGGATTTCTGGGTTAAGCATTCAGAATGTGAACAACAATTGAAGTCTTGGTATCGGGAGGCAGAAAAGGCAAAATGGGTTAGCCCCTTAATTCTTAAAAAGGACTACCCCTGTGCAAGTTTTCTTGAAAATAATCGAGTAGTTTTTAATATAAAAGGTAATCATTATAGGTTGATAGTGCGGATTAATTACGATTACGGAATGGTTTGGATTAGATTTATTGGAACTCATTCACAATATGATAAGATAGATGCTACTAAAATTTAAAACTATGGACATCAAACCAATTAAGACTAAAAATGACTATAATCAAGCTCTTAAAAGACTTGATAAAATATTTGACTCAAAACCTGGAAGTCGGGATGGAGATGAATTGGAGGTTTTAGGAATTTTAATTGAAAAATTTGAATCAGAAAATCATCCATTTGATTATCCAGACCCAATTGAAGCTATCAAATTTAGAATGGAACAGATGGGTTACAATCAAAATGACTTAGCTAAAGTAATTGGATTTAAAAGTAGGGTAAGTGAAATATTAAGCAAAAAGAGGAAATTATCTCTTGAAATGATTAGAAAAATCAATCATTCCTTAAGCATTCCAACTGAGATTCTGATAAAGGAATACTGAGATAAAAAGAGTTACAATTAAAGTTAATTTATTGTAGTCCATACAGGCCTGAGTTCGAACTTTCTGGTTAACGATATCCAAAAGCTATGCATGATCCAGCAAGAATGCCGGGTCAATTTTTAGCTTTTTATAAATGGCTTTTAAAAAAGTAACATCAGGTTTCCTCTTTCCAGAGAGTATTTCAGAAAGTTTCGATTTTCCAAGTCCGAGAGTATCAGCCAGTTTTGCCTGGGTCATTTTATTTTCATACATCTTAAGTTCCAATATTTCAGTAATTGTTTTCGGCTCTATGGTAGGTTTTAATTTTAATACATTGTCTTCATATTCCTCTGCTGATTTGCCCATTACTTCAAGCTTTTTAAGCTCTTTTTCGGTAAGGCTGGCTTCCCCCTTGTTCATTAAATTATAAACAGCAACCATTGTTTCATGGTAATTCTTTTTGGATGTGATAATATGTTTCATAATCTATCTTTTAAACCTAATTTTTGAAGCTTCAATTTTATCATATTCCTTATGTGTTCCAATGAACAAGATAAATACAGTCCTGACTCTGAAAATAATTAAAGCAATAAGTCGGTATTGATTTCCTTTTATATCAAAAACATATCTATCATTAGCTATGGAATCTGCTGTATTAAATGTTCTTTTCAGGTCATTGAAATTTCGCCAATTGGCAACTTTGGTTTCGTTATACCATTTCGTTAAAGCTACCTCGGAATCTGGATATTTACTTGCAAATTCTTTGAGAACCGCTTTAGAAATAATTACCATTACTATTAATCTCAACAATGTAAATATAGAATAATATTCTAAAATACAGAAATATATTTCTAAATATTGATTATAAGAAACGAACATTCGTAATTGGATAAAATCCAAATCGGGATCGTACTACAAAACAAATGAAATCAAAATAAGTAGGCATAGTTCGAAAAGGCCTGCTTACATATCGAAATAAAAAAATCACTACCAAAGTGATTTCAAAAAAATGAATTTCAGTTGGGAGACCTGTGTAGCCGAAGTTCGAACTTTATATGCCTTGAATTGGTTAATAATTATTCCTTTTGATTCATATTAATCGAGTAAAAATTGTAAATGCAAGAAATAATATTTTATTTTACGTATATTTTAATCAATTTTATACGTTATTCGACATTATGAATACAAAACTTACCCTTTCCCTAGACGGAAAAGTAATTAATCAGGCAAAAAAGTATGCCAAGAGTAAAAACATAAGTTTATCCAAACTTATTGAATCATACTTGAGTCAAGCATCTATTGATGAAAAAGATAATCCGGTTATTTCGCCATTAATAAAAAGTTTAACTGGCGTTATAAAATTGCCAAAAAAATTTAATTCTGAAAAGGCTTATTCGGATTATTTGGCCAAAAAATTTAAAATCTAATGACCGATAGTATTTTCATTGACACTGATATTTGTCTAGATCTTTTGGCTGAAAGGACTCCATTTTATTCTCATGCGGCTGAACTCTTCACTTTAGCGGATAAAGGTAAAATTTTAATTTATGTATCATCTCTAACTTTTAGCAAACTAAATTATCTTTTATCAAGGCAATATTCACAAAGAGATGCAAGGAGAATTTTAAATCAATTCAAGATACTTGTAAAAGTGTTAAGTGTTGATGAAAAAATAATTGATTTATCTCTGAATTCAGAATTCAAGGATTTTGAGGATGCAATCCAATACTTTACAGCTATTGGAAATAATATTAATATTTTAATTACCAGAAATCTTAAAGATTATAAAATAGCTAACATTACAGTAATGACTGCTGAGGATTTTTTGTTAACACCTTAATTCACATATGTACTTTTAAACACTTTTTGATATTAATAAGGAATAAGTTTCTTTTAAACATCTAAAATTCATAATTCGGTTAATTAATTGGGCTAGTAGTCCCGTCAGGAATTACTTAAATATCTTTAAAAGCCATAACAGGTATGCATTGATGTAATAAGCATGGAAATTTACTCACAATATAACTGACATAAAATTTATAAGAATCGAGTTTATATTTTTCAATTAATGACTTCTATTTACCCAATAATAAAAATCTCCCAAAAATTTACTAGTGTCCTGGAACTAAGGATAGATCGCACAGATGGCTTAGATTATAATGCTATCCTGACCCAATGATCAGGGAGAATTCAGCCGTCAGCGGATTTAGTAGATATTTACCACCAGAGATTACATTCCTATTTTTGTACCCTTATCAATTTATTTTCGGGTAACCTAACCTGCAAGTAATCAATTATGGGTAAGGGCAGATGTGTTTGTTTTATTCTTGAATGTTACAACTAATCACATGAAAAGTCCCAATCTCAATATTATACCCCATGAATAAATAATTGATATGTTTTCAATACACTTGCGCAATTTGGGAAAGTATAATATTTAAACTATATTTAATTTAAATCTATCTAAGAATCTGCCTCAAGCTCATATTGCCCTAAATCTGTAAACCTACCTTTATGAAAACAAAACATGGTATTTCATTATGCTTATTCATTTTGATCACCGCATTATACAGTTGTTCAAAATCAGATTTTCCAACCGCCCACCCTTCAAAATATAAATCCACAACAGTTTCGGCCCCTTATGTTAGTGGGTCTTATTGCTATGCCTGTGGTATAATTGATAATATGCCTGCAACAGATTATGATGGAGATTCAATAGAAAGACCTACCATTTTAGGGATGCAGCATGTTAATCCATATCTTATCCCAAATATGCAGCAAGCCTATGCCAATCTGGGAATCACCAATGTACCGGTGAATGTAACCAATTTATATGTCCGCTTTCTGCCAAATTCAGTGCAGCAATTAGCTACACTTGATTCTACGCTGGATGTCCAGGGACTAGACCTGTTTGATGCACCGATGGATTATGATATTTTGCAGGAAGGTGATTATTACCAAGATCCATCTATTCCAGATAGTGAGGTTACTTATCAATATGCTGTTGTTCCGCCTAACTTTCAATTTCCATCTGGGATTGCTTATACTGTACTGGCTCAAATCCATATTCCAGGGGATGCTTATACAGCCGTTGAAACGGAAGCTGAGCGTTTAGCTGACATTCAAGATAGTCTCAATGCTAAAAATAATTCGCCTTCAATAGCTCAGGGAAAGCCAAATGTACCCGTTTGCCCCCCTGGTACCCATTGGGACTATACCCATGGAGGCTGTGTTGCCAATAATTGTCCTCCGGGTTATTATTGGAACGGAAGTAAGTGTGTAGCTAACAACCCTAACCCCCCACCTCCCGCTGCCGATGCAAGTCTGGTAACCGGGTATATTAATGTTTCCGATGATAATCTGAATACTACACCTGGAGCAAGAAATGTACGTGTTATTGCTAAGCGTTGGTTTAAAATAGAGCGGCTTTCAACGGATAACAACGGGTATTTTCAATCAGTTAAGCATTTTAAAAATAAAGTAAAAATTGTTGTCAAATTTGAAAATAGCTATTGTAATATACGTGGTGTCCGAGGTGTGAGAATATGGCAAATGCTTTATCCGGTGCAAAAATCAATTGGTGTTTATAGCGGCAATAAGAATAACGTTAATTTTACTTTTCAGAAATATGCTACCTACACGGGTGCTAAGGGGAATCGTTATTGGGTAGCTGCCACTACAAATAATGCCATTCAGGAACATAACGATTATGCAGCTCAATTTGGATTTTCACCTGCCCCCGCATACTTAAATATTTATCTATCTAATTGGGGCATCTTTGATGGGTCATCCTCAACACCATTATTTGGTAAACGTTTAACTATCTTAGATCAGGCAAGTTTGATTGCATTCACGACTTATTTTTTAGCCAGTGCAGGAGGTTTTGCTGGGGGAACTGATGGCTCCGTGATAGGAGCTATTGTAGGTTTGATTTCAGGTATCACTTTTTCCCGCTTAGATATGGCAATTGATTATCATAATTCAAATATTGCGAATTTCACTTCAGACCAAATAAAAGAAACAATTTATCATGAGGCCAGCCATGGCAGCGAGTTTACTAAGATGGGCAATGTATGGTATGGTAATTTTGTGCAAGCAGAGATAAATGAAATTATTCTACACCCCAGCGATAACTATAGCCCCTATGGGGCAGGGAATGACAGTAATTCCCCTATAATTGCTTTAGGCGAGGCATGGGCATACCACATGGAGCATTTCCTGTCGGATCAACAATATGGCACATTAGCTAGTTGCCAAAGCGAACAGCTTGGATACGTTTTTTGTCCAGGCAGCTATACCGGACATCCAGATATTGATGTATTGGAATATTTTTTTCCCAATTCTCCAACTGACCCTTTCAAATGGATACCTAAAGGTTTGATGTGGGATTTGATGGACAATGGTGAGCCAACCTATTTTACGCAAGTAAATGATCAGGTTTCTGGTTATACTATTCAACAGATATTTGCTGCTTATCAATCAGATGTTACCACCATGCAGCAATTCAGAGACCGACTTCTTCAACAAAATAACTATAATCAGCAAACTCAAATCATGAATTTATTTCAATCCTATGGCTATCAGTAGAATTATTAATATATCACTTTGGGTTATATTAAGTTGTTTAGCTATAACTAATTTGAGTTGCGGTGGCCTCTGTTCTCCTGGACTCGGGGATAACAGGGTACCATTGATTGGGGGAACTGTAACCATTAGTCCGGATATGGATAGTATTCGTATAGGAGATACTTTATTGCTATCCTCTTACATCCCCACCAAACTAAAAGAACAAAACCAAATTGGGAACCAGACTATTGATTTTAGTGGAGCTTCTAATGTTATTACAGATTTCAATATTAATGTTGCTATTGTGTCAGATTCTATAATTGGAGGATTGGAT
>DATLTB010000009.1:0-7475 GCA_035533815.1 Chitinophagaceae bacterium | reverse complement strand
GTGGCGGAAATACGCACAAACACCGGCAATTCATCCGGCCAAACTTCCCTGACCCGGGAAAATATATCCAGGGTCAGGCGCATCCTGTTTTCGAGATTTCCTCCATAGGCATCCAGGCGGTGATTGCTCAGGGGAGACAGGAATTCATGCATCAGGTAACCATGTGCGGCATGTAATTCAATGATATCAAAGCCAGCTTTTCTGGCCCGTCGGGCGGCACTGCAAAAATCATCTCCAATCTTTCCAATTCCCGCTATATCCAGGGAAAAAGGCGATTCAGTCCCTTCAAGGAAAGGGATGGCGCTGGGTGCAGGGACAGGCCAGCCACCCGCAGTTACTGGAATCTGGTCATTCCCCTTCCAGGGGGCCCGGTGGCTGCCTTTTCTGCCGGCATGGGCCAACTGGATTCCGGCATAAGCGCCCTGGGAATGGATAAAGGAAACAATCCTTTGCAATTGGGGTATATGTTCATCTTCATATATGCCCAAATCATCCGGGGAGATACGCCCTGCGGCAGAAACGGCAGTAGCTTCAGTGAATACCAGGGCAGCGCCGCCAACTGCCCTGCTTCCCAGGTGTACCAAGTGCCAGTCATTGGCAAAACCGTCCACACTCGAATATTCGCACATGGGGGAAACCATTATCCGGTTTTTGAGGGTAAGGGTTCTGAAACTTACCGGACTGAATAATTTGGACATATTAACGAAAAATTAAATGGAAAGTATTGCTTTGTAATTTACTGGGTACTTCAAAAATAATTCCCTTTCCGGAAAATCAGGTTTTGCTTGCGAGATTTCGGGGATTACCATGTCGATAGAAAAAATGTTAGTGGTAAGTTGTGAAGGGCTTAAAAAATAGTTAAGTAAAGTTCATCTATTTGGTTGTAAGTTTGAAATATTCATCACCTGGTTATTTTATCCAGACCGAACCTGCTGGTTTGGAAGTAATTATACTGGGAAACGGAATTTAAAATCTAATTATGCGGATTATTCAAAATGTCTTACGTCCGGCAATGGCCCTTGTCCTGGCTTTTGGCCCGTATACCTCCGGCTGGTCCCTGCAAAAACCTATTGGGCAATTTGAAGGTCAGAATGATATCGGAAGGGTAGCCAGGCCGGGAAAGGCCATATATGACCCCTCTTTGCAGCAATACCAGCTGGAGGGGTCCGGGGATAATATGTGGTTCGGACATGATCAGGGATATTATGTCTGGAAGAAGATGAGCGGGAACTTTATTCTTCAGGCAGATGTGGCTTTTCTGGGTAAAGGGGTAGAAGCCCACCGAAAGATCGGCTGGATGATCCGGACCTCCATGGACTCGGGGTCAGCGCAGGTCAGTGCAGTGGTTCACGGAAATGGGCTCACCTGCCTGCAGTTCAGGCGCACGACAGGAGCCAACACAGAAGAAATTCAGTTTGGTATGTTGTCTGCCACTGTAGTACAGCTGGAAAGAAAGGATGGCAGATATATTATGTCAGTGGCCAGGTTCGGAGATACCCTGGTATCCAGGGAACTGGACACTATTGACCTGGGAGATAAAGTATATGTAGGCCTTTTTATCTGTTCCCATAATCCGAAAGTAACAGAGAAAGCCCTATTCCGCAATGTCCGCATCATCGTGCCAGCCAGTGAAACATTTGTTCCCTATCATGATTATATTGGTAGCAACCTGGAAATACTTGATGTCCGTACCGGCCTGCGAAAAACAATCTATCATTATAGTGGATCTTTCCAGGCACCTAACTGGTCTAAAGACGGAAAATTTCTGGTATTCAATCAGGAAGGGCTGTTATACAGATTCCCTCTTCCTGCTGGGCCTCCAAAACTGATTCCCACTGGTTTTGCCATTGGTAATAACAATGATCATGTCATATCCTTCAATGGCAGAATGCTGGCCATCAGTAATCAGGGACAGGCTGCCGGACATGCATCCCTGGTCTATACGGTCCCGATTGAAGGGGGCACTCCTGATCGGCTTACCTCCCTTGGCCCCTCCTATGCCCATGGCTGGTCTCCGGATGGCCAATATGTGACTTATACCGGTCAGCGAAATGGGGAATTTGATATCTATAAAAAATTGGTCCGGGGGGGAAAGGAAATACGGCTGACCGTTGCAAAGGGTCTGGATGACGGTTCCGAATTTACCCCTGATGGTAAATACATTTATTTTAATTCAGAACGCACAGGGATCATGCAGATCTGGCGGATGAAACCGGATGGCAGCGATCAGGAACAAATCACCCATGACGGATTAAATGATTGGTTCCCCCATGTTTCTCCAGATGGAAAATGGATCGTATTCATATCCTTCTCCCGGAATGTGAAACCTGACGATCATCCGTTTTATAAACATGTATATATCCGACTAATGCCGGTCCAGGGCGGCAATCCGAAAGTGATTGCCTATGTGTACGGAGGACAGGGGACCATGAACACCCCCTGCTGGTCACCTGACAGCCGCCATATTGCTTTTGTCAGTAATAGTGCGCAGAATCCCTAGCTCTGTTTGCCCCATGGCTTAATTTCTAATTCCGATCTAATCCGTTAATTTTCCTGGTGGCATTGTATTTGCATAATTTCAGGTAAAAATTGACCATGAAAAAGCTGATAATGATCCTTATTCTAGCCATATCCGGCCGGGAGTTCTACAGCCAGCCTGCCGCTGCCCAGTTACGGGTCCATTTTCAGGTTAATGCCGGTTTTGAGCACTATGGGGTGCGGGAGGGATATGGGTACCCTGAATATTATTATATCCCTGCACTGGATATATATTGCACTGTTGACCGTCATTTTTATATCTATCTTTCCCAAGGTCAATGGCTATTTTCCCCCTATCTTCCTGGAGTTTACGGCAATTTTGATTTCGACCATTGTTATAAGGTATTGGTGAATGCCCCGAGTCCCTGGTTAAATGACCATTATTATGCTTTGCAATATTCCATGTATAGGTACCGGAATGGATACAATCGTTGGAATAACCCGTATTTAAGGGGTGGAAGGGACCGGTATGATCACCGCAACGGGTACGAAGGTCGGATTTACCCCATTGCTCCCCGGGAACAATTTCACCGGGAATATGATAACCGCCAAAGGGTATTCAGGTATAGGGAGAATTCAGGAAGTCGGAATGACCATTCATCCCGTTCCTTTAACCGGGAAGGCCACCGGGGTGACAGACGAGATCGATAGGGATGGGCCAATGACTGATTTTTTTTGACAAACAATAATTCCGCCTGCCAGGGTAAATAATCAAGGTAGAAATGTCTTAAATCCTGTATACTTTTTCCTTTTGTTTTATTCTATAGATCATTCATTCCACGCGCTCCAAATTGGTTTCTTTAAAAAGTACATTAAAGTCAAACCTTAATTTTAATCCAATAAGAGTACCCGTATTTTTTAAACCTAAAAACCAGCGGGTACAGGGCAGGATCAGGGCATAATTCAAAATTAAATACCACGGGTCGGTAAAATGATGATTAGATTTTAGGTAACTTCAACATCAATTTTACAGGCTTTTTTTGCCAATAATGATTACCCGCTACAATCAATGGAAAGCTGCCTGGGCAATCTCAAGGGCAAGCCTGATTGCGATGTTCCGGAGTCCAACCTCCGTAGTATTTTCCCTTCTTTTTCCGGTCATATTCGTAGTAGTATTTGGAGCCATGGTGAATACCAGTGCGGTCCATATCAGGGTGGAGACATCTCCTGGAAGCGATACAGCCAATATACTTTACCGGAAAGCAGAAATAATTCCGGTTATTGATCTTCAAGCCGGTAAAGATTCCCTGGGAATGATCAATGACCTGGAAAAAGGACGCATTGCCGCTATACTGGTAATTCACCATAGTAAAAACCGGATCTCTCCCGATTTACCGTTGCCAGCTTATTCCATCGTGCTGGAAACTGCACCTTCCTCCATTTCCCAACTGCCAATTCTAAGATCTATCTTCGGGCAACTGGCGGATCATTATAACCGAAAAACCCTCCCAAACAGCCCGGAACCTGCACAGGTCAGTTTCCTGGAAATTCCAGGGAGGGTTTATCGCCGGATTGATTTTATCCTGCCAGGACAACTGGGATTTTCTCTCCTAATGGCAGGAGTATTTGGTTCTGCCTTTCTGCTTTTCCACCTTAGACAATCCAATGTCCTGAAAAGAATGTCAGCAACCCCGGTCAGGAGGTCCTACCTGATCCTGGGTGAAATGCTCAGCCGGTTTTTCTTTCAGGTGATCAGCTTCGTAATCATCGTTTCCATAGGATATTTTGGGTTCCATTTCACGCTGGTAAATGGATTGTACACATTCCTGGAAATGCTGCTGGTATCCGTCATCGGATTGATCATTTTCATGGGAACCGGTTTCATTATCAGTGGGTTGGTCCACAGTGAAAGTGCCATTGCGCCAGTAGCGAACACCGTCAGCTTGCCCCAGATCCTGCTTTGCGGATTATTCTTTCCCATTGCCAATTATCCCCATTGGTTACAATGGGTGTGCAGGTTGCTTCCGCTGACTTTTTTTGTAGACAGCATGCGTAAAATTGCTTTTGAAGGACTCCATTTCTGGCAGATACCTGCCCAACTGTCCGGATTACTGATTTGGGCGATCCTGATCAGTTGGCTGGCTGTCAGGTCATTTAAATGGGAGTGAACCCTTAGGTGGATATATAGGAAATTAACAAGCTATTCCGTTTCAATGTTAACCTGTACTTTTGAAAAAAAAGGAGTGCAGGTCAACTGCAGATCTTGTTATGTATGCAATTGTGGATATTGAAACCACCGGAGGCTACGCTTCCGGATGCCGGATCACGGAAATTGCAATCATTACCTATGATGGCCAAAGGGAAATTGCCCGATTTGATACTTTAGTTAATCCAGGAGAGCCTATCCCGCCTTATATTCAGGCCCTTACTGGTATTACGGATCGTATGGTTGCCGGTGCACCTTCTTTTTCAGAAATCGCTTTGGAAATCCGAAGATGGCTGGAAGGGCATATTTTCGTGGCTCATAATGTGAATTTTGACTATTCCTTCTTAAAACACCATCTTGGAGAAGCTGGTTTCAACCTCCAGGAAAAAAAACTTTGCACGGTCCGGCTGGCCCGGAAAATATTCCCCGGACTGCCTTCCTACAGCTTAGGAAATCTATGCAGGGAGTTCAGCATACCTTTGACAGGCAGGCATAGGGCAGGCGGGGATGCAGCAGCCACCTTGCTGTTGTTTGAATACCTGATGGCCAATGATCAGGAAAAAGTCATTTCCGGGTTCCTAAAACATCATACGGCAGAACAATACCTGCCTTTGCACCTTCCCAAAGAGCGGTTGGAAAACCTTCCCTGGAAGCCTGGAGTTTATTATTTTCATGATAGCAAGGAAAAAATCATATATGTGGGTAAAGCTGTCAATATCCGTAAAAGAGTCATCAGTCATTTTTCCAACAATAACCCGGGCAAAAGGAAACAGGAATTTATCCGGAACATTCATGGGATAACCTTCCAGGAATGTGCTACCGAGCTGATGTCCCTGATCCTAGAATCCATAGAGATTCATCGGTTGTGGCCGGCATATAACCGGTCGCAAAAAAAAATTGAACAAGTTTATGGACTGTTCAGTTACTTGGACCAGAATGGTTATATCAGGTTATGCATAGAAAAAAGAAAGACCTATATGCATCCCCTGTTTACTTTCCACAGGACCCTAGATGGAACAACCTGTTTGAAGTCCCTGGTCAATGAGTTTCAGCTTTGCCCAGCCTTATGTTTTTTGCAGGAGCACCGTGGTCCTTGCACTGGAAGACTTGATGGAAGCTGTTACGGCGCTTGCGAAAAAGCAGAATCCCCGGAGCTGTATAATCAGCGGGCTGAGGCAGCATTGGAATGCCTTCAGGAAGATCTACCCAGTTTTGCCTTTATCGACCGTGGACGCCATGCGGCGGAACAAAGTTGCATTCTGGTGGAACAAGGTAAATTTTATGGGATGGGATACTTTTCCGGGGAACTGCAGGTGGAGGATCTCAGTATAGTTAAGTCATTGATTACCCCATTCCCGGATAACGGGTTCATCAGGGATGTGATTTTTCGCTATGCATCTCTCTACCCGGATAAAGTCAGAAGGTACTCATCCTGACCGAATCCTGATTAAGTTGATCACTCATTCAGTTCATTCTGGTCCGCATTAAAGTTAACGAAGAAACTTGCCTATTTCTGCCAAAAAAATAGTTATACCGGGACAATGTCCCTGGTAAATTCCGGATACCAGCCTGTCCATTACCTTCGTTAAAACTTAATTTAAAACCCAGTAACATAATGGATAGATTAAATGATTTGATTATATTTACAATAGAAAATCAACTATACACCGATTTTAATACAGTACTAACATTAAAAAACCGTTTATGAAACTTTTAGTATCAGTCGGGATTATTTTACCATTTATATTTCTTGCCCGTGACACCAAGGCACAGTCTGCCGATAGCATAGTCAATAATTATGTAAATGCCATCGGGGGCAAGGATTCTATCTCAAAAATAAATACCATTTATCAAGAAGCATCCGTATCTGTCATGGGCACCCAGGCTCCTGATACCATTTATATCGCAAACGGAGTAGGATACAAGAATATCATTGGGATCAATGGGCAGGAGATCATTCAATGTTATAATGATAGCAGCGGCTGGACAATTAACCCCATGGGAGGCTCGGGTGATCCTACTCCAGTATCCCAACAGGCCTATAATGATTCAAAAAATGAAATGAACGTCGGGGGAGCATTGTATAATTATGCTTCGAAAGGCTATACTGTACAATTGCAGGGCATGGAAATGGTGGACAGTGTGAATGCCTACAAACTTCTGCTGACCGAGCAAGACAGTATACAGGTCACTTACTATATCGATCCCCATACTTTTTACATCCTCAAAATGATTGGGCAGGGGGAAATGCAGGGCAGTCAGGTTCAGGTAACAGTCAATTATTCGGATTACCGGAAAACAGATTCGGGAATAGTTATGCCATACCAATATGATATAGTATTGGGAAACTTTGACCTGGCATATACCATCAATACGATCAAATTCAATATGCCCATGGATCCCTCAATTTTTGCCATGCCAAAATAGGGCCATTCTTACCTTTCCCGATCCTGATACAGCAAAAATTCACCCCAGAATATACAATATGTAAATAGCTGGCATAATATGGGTATGCCAGGTTGTTTATTGGTTAAACAGCAGATTCTTTCCACAACAGGCCACGATAGCCAAGCGCTGAAACAATGCAAATAGTTCCAGTAATACCCCAAAGGGAAGTGAAACCATAATGCTGGGCTATCAAAGCCCCGATTCCGGGTCCAAGTACCTGAGCTACGGACCAGCCGCTGGTATACAAAGAAGCATATTGCCCCCTGTTAAAGGGAGTCGTTCTTCCCATCCAGTAAGCACTCAAAAATGACATCGTGAGCATTTCCCCGGTAGTTACCGTTAT
>DATLTB010000008.1:0-24525 GCA_035533815.1 Chitinophagaceae bacterium | reverse complement strand
TATACCAAGAAGATGAAAAAAAATCAGGCTATCATCAAAATAGCCAAGAAGCTATTGTCCAGGATAAATTACGTGATGAAACACCAGACGCCGTATGTCTCAAGCCTGGTAGAATAATGTTTAATAGGGTTTTCATAAGATTAAAAAAATATTCATTGTTCATATCAAGTGAAATAATCAGCTCAATGTTATTTTCCGGCAGCAATATCGTAGGTAATACATTGCAGTTCTTTAAAATAAAGAATCTGTTTTTCAAAGATTACGATTGCTGCCTTTTTTTTTAATTTGAACGCGATCTTGCAGTGGTGAAATACCAATCTGTTTATAGGAGATTTATTGGCGATTATGACACTTGAAAAAAATTCTTAGCTTTATGTAACCTACATGCACATACAGGAACATTCCCGCTAATTCTCAGCAATTCATCATAGGGGATGTATTATATACATACCGGGCGCAGCCAAAAGTCTTATTCATCAGCTCCTGTTGCTCTTTGGTCGGATAAATCCTGTATTTGTAGGCTTTAAGCATAAACAAAAATACCTAATTAGTCCCAGCAAGTATATCGCTACCAAATATAATTATCGTGAAAATCAAACCATTAAATGCACCCTAAAAAGGATTGGTGGAGTGGGTTCATTTTTTTCCCAGCAACCTGAGCATTTTGGCATGTTCATACAGGGCTTTCCTAAAAGTGGGCTGAGTATGGTAAGGTAGTCCATAAGCAGCCGTGGCAGATTTGACTATTGGAGCCAGTTTCCGGTAATGCACATGGCAAATCCCCGAAAAAAGATGATGTTCAATCTGGTAGTTTAGCCCACCGATAAACCAGGTGAGAAAATGGTTATTGGCCGCAAAATCAGTGGTATTGACTACTTCATGCACGGCCCAGGTATCTTCCATCATTCTTTTGCTGCCAGCTTCCACCGGCTTTGAAAAAGCAGAAGTTTCCATGATATGCGATGGTTGAAAAATGCAGGAAAGCAAAAGGCCTGCCGTGAAATGCATCAGTAAAAATCCAGCAAGGATAAAATACCAGGGGACTCCGGAAAACAGGATCGGCAGCACAAATATATAGGAATAGTAAAATAATTTGTATAGGGTAATCCTGAATATCCCTTGTTTGAGGGAGATTTTCTGTTTACTGAGCAATCCATGTTTCCCATACCGGATAATCTGGATATAATCCTTAATGGTCATCCAGTAGAGGGTTAGCAACATGTAAAAAAACCAGGCATATAAATATTGGTAGCGGTGGAACCAGTATCTTGGCTGACTGGGTGAGAAACGCAGAAATTTAATCCCGTCTATGTCCTCATCCAGGCCATCTACGTTAGTATAAGTATGGTGCAGTACATTATGCTGGATTTTCCATGTCACTTCATATCCGCCAATCACCTCAAGGATATGCCCAATCAGCTTGTTTACTTTCTTATCAGAAGAATAAGTTCCATGGTTGGCATCATGCATCACCGAGGTACCGATACCAACTACGCCGATTCCCATCAGAAACCAGAGCCCGAAAAATAGCCACAGATTTCCTCCTCCAATACCGGTAACCATGATCATGTAGGGTACAAAGTATAACAGCAGCATCACTGCAGTTTTTATCCACATTTCAGTATTGGCATATGGAGAAATCTGATTCGTTTCGAAATAGGAATTGACCTGGGCAATCACGGAATCGAAAAAACTCTCTTTGCCTTTTGGTGCAAAACGAACAATATTCATTTTTTCCACTTTCATAAAACAACTTATATCAAAACTGACTTAAAATAAACGGAGCAGACGGTATTCCCTTTTTTAAATTCAACCCGGGCAATGTCGGAAAGAAACTTCCTGGTATCAGCTGAATGCCTCCATCTGAAAAAGCCTTTTGGCTTGATCCTCACAAAGATACGATTTATTGACTTCAATACCTACAAGCATTGGGTAAGCAGTTCAGCGAGATGCCTATTTTATCATAGATGTGCGCATTTATGGTTGGAAGGCAACTGGAGATCCTGATTAGGATCCATTTTGACCTGATCTTTAAGGGCTACTCTTCCTGGAATTCTTTGAAAAGCCAAGGATTCCAGCTAACATAGAGTTTTTAAGGGAATAAATGGTTCAAATGAATAGCAAAATATCGGGAAACACACCCTTGTTCATTTTCAGTAATGTAATCAAATAACTAAATGTAATCCAACTAGTTATATTTATTTTCCTTAAAATGAAAATAGTTTCTGACTGTTTTTCCAACCTGGATTTGTTTCCCTAACTATCCATTACTGACTGTTAACATTGCGGATATGGATAACGATTTATATATTTATGACCTGCCAAAGGACTTAAATCCCGGAAATCCGCAGGTATCCTCAGATAAAAACTATGAAAAAGGCAGTCCTTATTCTCCTCTTAGGTATTGCCAGGTTGGGATTCACACAGGATAACCCCATTATTGACAGCTTAAAAGGAAGCTTGACTTTCGGGAATGCGGACAGCTCCACCTTATGGCGGCTTTCTTTGGATTACATGACCATTAACTCGGACAGCTGCCGGATATATTCCAGACAATTATATGACCTGGGATTGAAGGCCCATTCCGCATTCTGCAAGGGCTGGGGCCTGGGAATTTCCGGAGTTATGATGGATGAAACCGGAAATTATTCCAGCAGCTTCCCGGTTTATGAACAGGCCATGAACATTTTTATCCGGTCGGGAGATTCTTGCGGAATCTGCGTAATAGATTTCAGACTGGGATTATTATATTCAAATGCGGGATTTCCCGATTTGGGTCAGGGGTTTTATCAAAAGGTTTTGAAATTCGCACCAGCGGATCCCCATTTTTTCAACCGTAACTATCCATCGTATTATGGTAGGTTCTTTAAAGGACTTACGATGCTGGATTTGAGCCAATATTATTTAAATCATTCAAAGCTGGATTCTGCACTGATTTGCGCCCACAGTTTTATGCGGATTCTTTCTGGAATTCCGGAAAAAAGGTACCAGGGGGATGGGCTGATCATCATAGGCCAGGTGTACCGGATTCAGGGACATATGGAACTTGCCATGAAATATTTGAAACAGGCAGCTTACCTGCTTGCAGCCAATGGCAATAAAAGCGGTTTATCCCGGGCTTATGCTCGAATAGGGGAGTTGTTCGATGAGGAAAAAGTTCCTGATTCGGCATATTATTATGCGCTTAGGTCATTTATGACGGCTAAAAAAGCCGGTTATTATCCCAGTATAGCTGCTTCTGGGGTAATCCTGACTAAATATTTCAGGAGCAAAAATCATCTGGACAGTGCATTCTGGTACCAGGAAATCACCTTGGGGGCAAAGGACAGTTTGTCCAGAGAAAATAAACGACATTCTTTCCAGATAATGGTCATCAGAGAGCAACTGGACCGGCAAAGAAACGATGAGGCAAGGCAGCAACTGGTCAACAAGATTCGATTCTTTGTGCTGCTGTCCGGAGTTGTAATCCTGTTATTATTGGCTTTGGGACTCTGGCTCAATAACCGGCAAAAAAAGAAAAGCAATATCCAGCTTAACCGGCAGAAAACAGACCTGGAACTGGCTATGGCAGGGCTGAAAGCCACTCAGCAACAGTTGATCCAGGCAGAAAAGATGGCTTCCTTAGGGGAGCTGACTGCTGGAATTGCCCATGAGATTCAAAATCCCCTCAATTTTGTGAATAATTTTTCCGAAGTAAGCATCGAATTAGCAGGGGAATTAAAGGGAGAAATTGATAAAACTGCACTTACCACTGAAGAAAAATCCGCATTGACCCTTTTAAGCGATGACCTGATCAATAACCAGCAAAAGATCAATCAGCATGGGAGGCGGGCAGATTCCATTGTGAAAAGCATGTTACAGCATTCCCGGAAAAGTTCAGGAGAGAAGGAATCTGTGGACATCAATGAACTGGCGGATGAATACCTCCGGTTGAGCTATCATGGGCTCAGGGCCAAGGATAAGGGCTTCAATGCTGCCCTGGAAACCAGATTTGATGCGGAGATTGGAAAAATACCCGTGTTTCCCCAGGATATGGGTAGGGTGCTACTGAACCTTTTTAACAATGCCTTTTATTCGGTTTCTGAGAAAATGAAGTCCGGTAACCCCGGATTTGCACCCCTGGTATCTGTAAGCTCTAAAAAAATAGGTAATATGGTTGAATTGCGGGTCATGGATAATGGCATGGGTATCCCGGTAATGGAAAGGGATAAAATATTTCTACCCTTTTTTACGACTAAACCCACTGGAGAAGGAACCGGCCTGGGATTATCTATCAGCTATGATATCGTTACCCGGCAACATGGGGGTAAATTATTGGTGGAAAGCCAGCCCGGGGAATACGCAACATTCATTATTCTGCTACCGGACAAATGATATTAAATCTATTTATTTGTTAAAACGACAATTCACTTTGTATCAAATATCTTAAATTGAACCCTTAAACCCATTACATGAAAATTTTAGTCGTAGACGATGAACGCGACATCCAAACTTTGTTTGAACAACGTTTCCGAAAGGAAATCCGTAGCAGGGACATGGTGTTTGTTTTTGCTTATTCCGGTGAAGAAGCCCTTTCCTATCTTAGCCAGAACGTATCGGAAGCAGTCCTGATCCTGTCGGACATCAATATGCCTGGAATGAGCGGACTTGAACTGCTTCAACGCATCAAAATGAAATTCGCTTCACCTCCCCCAAAAGTCATGATGATCACTGCTTACGGGGATCCGGAGAATTACCAGGCGGCTATCCGGCTGGGCGCGGATGATTTTCTGACCAAGCCATTGGATTTCAACTTATTAAAAGAAAAATTAAATCAATCTCCCTATGGCTAAGATACTGGTGGTAGATGATGAAACCGATCTGGAATTGCTGATCAAACAAAAATTCCGAAAACAGATCCGGGAGCATCAGTATGAATTCATATTTGCCGTGAATGGAACCGATGCGCTGGAAAAATTAAAACTGTTCCCGGAAGTGGATATTGTACTGAGCGATATCAATATGCCGGAAATGGATGGATTGACGCTGATTTCCAAATTGAATGAAGTCAACCCCCTCATCAAGGCCGTAGTAGTTTCCGCTTATGGAGATATGGATAATATCCGGGCAGCCATGAACCGGGGAGCCTATGACTTTTTATGCAAGCCGGTTAACTTCTCAGACCTTGAGCTTACTATGGAAAAGACCATCCATCATGTAGAAGGGCTAAGACTTACTTTGCAGGCAATCAAGGAAAACAATATTTTGAAAATGTATGTGGATGAAACAGTGCTTAATTTCATGGGAACCCGGGAATTTGAATCTTCCCTGATGGTCAATGAAAACATTCAAGCAACGGTGGCTTTCATTGATATCTGCAGTTTTACCACAATTTCAGAAAATGAGGAGCCGGACACTGTGGTCAGGCTGCTGAATAGCTATTTTGATGCTATGGTCAGGGAGATCATTGCCCAGAATGGATACATTGACAAGTTCATGGGGGATGCCATCATGGCAGTATTTCGTGGTAATTTTCACCTGGACCGGGCAATTGATGCCTGCCTTTCCCTGCGTAAGCAGATTGAGAGCCTACCTCCCCAGGAAGGGAAACTTCCTTTTTCCCTGCAGCTTGCCATTGGAATAAACGGGGGAGACATGATTTCGGGGAATATCGGGTCAGGTAACCTGAAACGACTGGATTATACGGTAATTGGAGATACTGTGAATATGGCTCAACGGTTGCAGAGTGTAGCCAATCCCGGCCAGATACTGATTACAGCATCATCCTATGAAAAGATCAGGGAATTTTTCAATTGCCGGAATATAGGGGAAATAACTTTGAAAAATAAAGCAATCCCTGTGAACGTTTACGAAGTAGTGGACTGATTGCTGTTTGTTTAACCAAAGTTTACCTTTATTCATTCAATAAACATCGGGAAGTTTTAAAGTTTACCGGATCAGTTTAAGATGTATGGATCAAATTGAGCAGAAAAAATCAATGGCTGATTTCCAAGCTGCGGAACGGTTTATCCTTTCCAGGTTACAACATGAACTTTCTCCAAAATTGTCATATCATAACGCGGAACATACCCAGGATGTGTTAAATGCAGCCATGCTTATAGCCGGGGCTGAACAGGTTTCTTCAGAGGAGATGGAATTGCTCCGGGTAGCCGTGCTTTTTCATGATGCCGGATATATTCAGGTATACCCAAATCATGAGGAAGCAGGTTGTGCGATGGTCAATGAATTTCTGCCTCGTTTTGGATTCAACCGGCAGCAGACTGAATCCATCTGCCGGATGATCATGGCTACCAAATATCCTCAGCATCCTCATGACCTGTTGGAAAAGATTATCGGAGACGCTGACCTGGATTACCTGGGCAAAGAAGATGTCCACCGTATTGCCGCCAGGCTATATGATGAATTGATCGCCTACCATAAGATCTCAGACAAGCAGGATTGGAACGCCCATCAGGTCCGGATGCTGGAGGGGCATCATTATCATACCAATTATTCCAGGGAGCACCGGGAACCCAATAAAAGAAAATATCTGGAATCTTTGCTGAAGAAGATCAATCCCAGCTGATCAATCTCCTTTAGTCATTAATTGCTCATTGAGTGCCCGAATTCGCTTGCTGAGTATTTTGATCAGTTCACGGACTACCTCAGGCCTGGATTCCATGAGGTCATAAAATGGTTCCTGGTCCATACGGAATAAAGTACAGTCTGTTTCAGCTGTCACATTTGCAGACCTTGTCTCGGTATCCAGCAAGGATAATTCCCCGAAAAAATCCTTTTCTCCCAGTTTGGCGAGTATCTGTTTCTGTTTATGCACCCTGACAGTACCTTCAAATATGATGAACATGCAATTCCCAGGCTCACCCTCGCGGACGATCGAACTTCCGGCCTCCGTACTCACCTCAACCATCAGGCTGACCATTTCAGCGAGGATGGTTTCCGGGGTATCCCGGAAAATGGACAGGGATTTAAGTAATAACACCCTTTCAATCAGCAGTAGACCGGAAATCTTGGCGGAAGACATATTCAAAGGTCAGTTATTTTTTGTTCCAAAATAAAGCCTGCTGTCTCCCTTAGGATTGGATCTTCGGATTCCAGGCACGAGGTCACCATTTTACGGTATTTATCTTCCAAATGGCCCCTGAAACAATAAATCAGGGCGGATTTTGTCCAGTCGCTGAATCCATGGGCTTCGGTTATCAGTACATCCCGGACCAGGTGATCCATGGTTATAGTATGTTCGCGGTAGTGTTTTTTTAACAGATCACATTTTTCCCTCAGATCGGCTTTTTCATAAATAATGATGAAGGGATCTGCATACTCGCGGGGAACTTCCATGCCGATCAGTTCCAGGGCATTGGCCAGCGCTTCCCTGCTTCCCAGATCGATGCCGCTACGGATCCTTCTGATTTTTTCTTCATTATACAGGAATGAAAATAACCAGAAAAGCCGGTTTCTTGTGGCAATAAGTTCTAGCTCCAAAGCTTGAATGAATATCCCAAATTCCTTATGCTGACCTTTCATGAACTGCAGTCGAAAAAGGTTATATGCTGCCATTTCCAGGTTTTCTTCAATGTGGATACGGAAAGTCTGGCTATTTGTTTCAGCCCTGAAATGGAGTTGGTGCAGCAAGAAAAGAAGCTGGTCTGCATCTTCCGGAAATTCCTCGAGGAATTGCTGAAGCAGAATCAGGGAATCTTCATTTCCGATTTTTCCTACCAGTTTATATAGTCTTCTGCGTTGGCTGGTGGTGCATTTCCCTGACCGGATCGCCTCCCGGATACCAGGCAACGCAGCCAGGCCCGCTGCATATAATCCATCCAGAATAGGCAAATCATTGCCAGTTTCCCGATAAAGGTCAAGCAGCCGGGAAATCGATTCCGGCGTGGCCAGTTTACCTGCAGCTTGTAGGGCTTGGCGCCTTATCCGTGGATTTTGATGACCGCAAAGATCCAGCACAGCCCCTGAAAATTTAAAAACGGACATATCGGCTACCAGGGTCAAAAAACTGATCTGTTGGTTTTCTTCCCCGGAAGATAGTAGTCCGAATAGGTAATCTTCGGCTTCAGCTTTTTGGGTATTTTCCCGGGTTAACATGCCCATGGCTGCGGCAGCAGCCACTCCAGGATTCTCATGGGCAAGATATGGGGATAGGTCGAGTTGAAAATCCAGGACAGCAACAGTGCGGACCAACTGTGCAGTGCTTTCGGGATCAGGTTTTTCCTCCAACATTTTAATGAGTTCGGGCAAAAAAGCCGGTCCTGGGTTTTCCTGGATCATTTTGAGCGCAAGAAGCCTGACTTCCGGGGCGTGGTGTTTCAGGGCTTTCAGGTATAAACCATCATGTCCTGCCGGCTGGGAGGAAACCAGGTGCAATACAGCGGAAGCTTCCTCAGGAGTACCGTTTTCTAATCTTGAAGCCAGGAAATTGATGGAATCGGCATCTGTCAGGGAGATGTCCCGTTCATCCAGGGTTCTTTTACGGATGGCTGCCGTGAGCATGCGGATATAGCTTCTGTCTACGAAAAAGGTAAATAATATCCAGGCAACTGCAATAAAAATCAAAATCGCAAAAAGCAATTCAAAATCAAGCACACCCCGTTGTGCCCTGACTGCAAAAAGCAACAAGCCAATGGACAGGTAGGCAAAGGGATCCATCAGGCCCTTGATAATGGTATGACCTCTTAAGCGCTGACGGACCGGGAGAGGTTGCAGGGTAGCGAGAAGGACTGGAAGCTCTATGACCGAACGCAGCAGATCCACAGCTACCGCGACTATCATGATCATGTAAAATACCATCAGGTCCGAGGACCCCGATGAGATGATCAGGGCAGCCACACCCAGGGCAAGTAGGATCACCGGGGCAATGAGCAGGGATTTTCGAAGCCCAAGCTTATCCAGCATCCTACCGGTAAATACTGGTTTGATGATCAGGGTAAGCATCCTGGAGGCCCCGTAGAAAAAGGCAAAGAAAGTAGCCAGGGAAGCATCTGTATGGAATTTACGTTCCACATATCCATAAAGCATGAAGCTGGCCAGGACATAAAAGCTAAAAGAAAAGAAGGAAACCAGGGCAACCTGGAGAATCAATCTGTTTCCTGTAAGTGAAGCCTGGATATTTTGCAGGGATTGGGTGGCAAAATGATGGTGTGTGGATGGTGTCAGGGATTTAAAAGTTTCCGTTCTGGACATGGACCAGAAAATCAGCATGGAAACGGCGAGGCATCCAGTAGCCACCCAGAGCAGGTCAATGGTTCCGGCGGCCGTAGTGAAAATAAGGGCCATCATATACCCGATGAGTTTTGCCGGCAGGTCGCCTGCACTGACAATGGCAAACAACCTTTTACTTTGACGGACATCGAAAAGTAGGGCTGCAAGACCCCAGAATTCCAGGTTTTCCAGTAAGTAAAAAACATTAAATGCAGCCAGAAAAACATATAAAAACCAGGGTCCGTGCCTGAAACCGCTGAGTATCCTGAAAACCAGGATACAAATACCGTTGAATGCCAGGATACCAAATACCAGCTTAACTGTAGTTAACCGATGTTCCAGGAAGTTATAGATGAGCCCCGCCCCCCAGAGCAGGAAAGCGGAAAGGACATAAACCTCGGGAAGTCCCTGGGTACCGATATGCCGGAGGAAAATCGAAATGGCTGCAGTAAAATAGAGCGCTACTGCTGCACCATGGAAAAACTCAAATGCAAATAAACGGGAAACAATCCGGCTTTCTGTTTCCCGGATCATTAATAGCTTTAATATGGAATTACGCAGGCTCAGGCAGGAAATGTGACGTGAATGGTTAAAATTAAGCAAAAATCAATTGGCAGACCCTGTCCCTGCCTGTCGCGAATTATGGTATTTTTGCTGCGAAATGAAAATATATAGGCTGGTTTTGGTGAAATTAACCCTCCTGGTCCTTTTTGCGGTATTATGGGAAAGATGCAGCAAATCCACCGGATTTATCAATACCAGTCTGGTTAAAAGCGGTGTGAGTTTTTACCCGGTCAGCAATAATCTGCTGGTGGATACTGCAACCGGGAAAAGTATCAACGGAGGTATTTTTACTGCAGGGGATACCCTGAGTTTTGAGGTAGACTATTTTTCACAGGATAGTGTAAAGGAAGTGGATTTGTATGCTGGAATAAATGGGGCTGATTCCCTGATTACTAGGCTACCTTATTCAGATTCCTACTTTTCATTCCTAAAGTTGATGGACACCGTACTGCTAAGATATGCCATTCCCACGCTCATTCCTTCCGGTTCAAAGGGTAATTTAATCATTCAGATTATGGATGCCAATTCACTGGAAATAACCAGGAATGCCAGTTTTGGAATTCAATGACCCTTTATGTCGCCATAATCCGGTTATTTTCCAGGCCAGTGCGGTAAAAAACAAGGCGCCTACGATATCTATGGTATAATGAACCCGCTGCCAGAGTAACATGAGGATCACAGCGGATAATGCCAGGGTAAAAAATACTTTAAGTCCTTTCCGGTCTGTGGCCAGCACCAGCAGCATCAAGCTTGCAGTATGCCCAGAGAAAAACAGGTCCTTGGTGATCATCCTTCCATCATATACAAAATGCAGCATAAAAGGATCAGTCAGGGGAATGAAGCCTGCCGGGGGATCCAGTTTCACAAAATACAAGGTCAGGATACGCAGGCTGTAGATGATGGAAGCTGCCTCAATTGCCCGGAGCAGGTAGTCCGGTACCATCAGCAGGAAAAAAATTCCGGTAATAATGCTGATATAGATCACACTGAAAATTTCCAGGGAGAGATTGACCGGGTGGAACAGGGAGAGCAGGAAATCGTTCAAAACGATTCCCTGCCTGGCCTGGATATAATTGAAATAATTATTCATGAAGACTACCAGGCAGGTTAGGTAAACGATAGTCATCCATAAGCGAATGGTAAATCCCCGGATGGACATTGATTCCTGCCAGCGTTGGCGTATAATCCCCAGAAAACGGGGTTTATACGCATAATACTCCCCGGGTCTATTCATAAATTTCTGGTTCGGAAACCCTGGGTCTTGCCGCAGGGAGGAGAACCACTTCCATTTGCTTTGTATATTTGTAATAGAAGTGCTTTGACTTGCTACATGGTTGCCGTAGGAAATCTTCTAGGGATTTAAAAGCATCAGAGTTACCATAGAGAAACGGTTTAACAGGTACGCTTAATTTGGCGCTGCCGTAAATCAGCGCATAAGAGCTGGATGGTCGATGCAATGGGGGTATTGAATCCAGGTTTAAATGCTGTGTCATCATGCTTGAGTAACTCCCTGCATTCTTGATGCATGGTAATTTACAAACTATACAGGTTTTTCCTTTACCCGGTAAAGTGATCCGGCTAGCCGTTCAATCATTGACCTGGGCATCAGCCTGACCATGGATACACTAAACCGGTTTGTACGGCCCGGTATGATTTCCCTTTTGCCCTGCAGCATGGCTTTTATAGCTTTTTCTGCCACTATTCCGGGTTCCATGGACATCCGGTCTGCAAATTCCTGCATGTGCACCATACCTGATCGGCGTACAAAATCCGTTTTTACGCTTCCGGGGGCCAGCAGGGTAACACTGATCCCCAGATCTTTCAGTTCATGGGAAAGCCCCCGGGTAAAGATATTGACCAGGGCCTTGGAGCCAGCATATAGGCTTAGGGTGGGTATGGCCTGAAAACCAGCGGTGCTTCCTACATTCAGGATATATTTTTTTGGCTGAAGCAGAAGTATTGGGATCATACCATGGGTTAGTTTGACCAGGGTCAGGATGTTAAGCTGTAGCATATTATTCCAATCCTCTGCGCTGCGGTCAGTGAAATTCCCCCATAAGCCATAACCGGCATTGTTGATCAGCACGGATACAGGGAATTGGTTGACCTGAATCCATTTCAATATTTCCCCTACCGCCCCGGGATCAGCAAGATCAATGGCAAGCCATTGCACCTGTATACCAAACCGGAGGATCAGATCCTCCGCCGTATCCTGCAAAAGCTGTCCGGACCTGGCCACCAGGAGCAGGTTAAATTTCCTTCCTGCCAGGCTAGCCGCCATAGCCTTACCAATGCCTTTACTGGCACCGGTGATCAATGCATAGCTCATTTTGATAATTGGTTTTCCCGGAGCAGCTGACAATATTATTTGACCAGCCGATGGAATTTATGATATATCGGAGTCCAGCTTTCTTCTGTTTTAGGCTTATATTTTCCCTTGATAATGGGGAAATACATGACCCTTCTTTTGCTGGCAATTCCTTCCAGGGGTGACAATGCCACTCGATGCCAGATCCTGCCGGAATGCACGGTCAGGTCACCGGATTGGGCCTCCAGGGCTATTTCCTGATCATCAGGATTATTATCTACAAAATAACGTTTCCGGAAAAGCATGGAATAAATACCCTGACGGTGTGTGCCGGGCAGCAGCCTCAATCCACCCTTCTCAATTGGGGAATCATCCAGGTAAATACCAATATTGAGCATGGGATTCAGCTTCAGGTTCGTGAACAGGTCCCGAAGTCCATCCGTATGCCAGCCCAGCTTGGTGAAATTACTTTCACCGGTATTAACATAATGATTGACGACCAGTCCATCTTTTTCATTTTCTGCAATACGCGCATCGTCTCCAATGAACTCTTTCAGCCATTGAATGCGCTCATCCTGCAGCATCTGATGCAGGTATTCGCTGTGCAGGGAAGCAAAGGCAAACCGTTGAACAATGGTTTTACTATTTTCATCTTTCCCATATTTGAGTGGAATGCCATTCACCTTGGTGAGACCCGCGGTGATCCATTCCTCCTGAAGAGACGCTATGGCGTCCAGGGCAGCCTTGATTTGTTCGGGATTGAAGAATTGCCTGAAATGAATAAACCCATACTTATTGTAAAACGCAAAATGCTCAGCTGTCAAACCCTCATCCCCGAGAACAAATTTTTTGTGATGATCTATCATGTAGGTTTACTTTTTACGGACCGTGTGAACCAATATCCGAAAGCTAAAATAATACCTGTATCACAAAAATACTATAGTAAAATTGCTTTTCCGCAATATTTTCATCATTAACCGACAAAATGTCGGATTTGCAGCCAACCCCTACTGAAAACTGGGAATTACTGACAATTGTATTACAATCAATGGAAAAACACATAGGCTACACATATTCCTGCGATTATGCCTACAATTTCAGCCAACAAGGCACAGGGTAAGGTATGGCGGATTTTTTTAATGTTCACAGCTCCATAATAAACGGCCAGCACATAAAAGGTCGTTTCGGTCGACCCCTGAATAACACAGGCCACACGACCAGGGAAAGAATCGGCACCATATTTCTGCATCACTTCAATCATCAGTCCGCGGGCACCGCTTCCGCTGAGGGGTTTCATGAAGGCTACTGGAAGGGCGGGAACAAAATCTGTGTTCAGTCCAAACAGGTGGACCAGGCTTCCAATGCCCTGGACTAAGTAATCTAAACAACCGGAAGTCCTGAACAGACCGATAGCTACCAATATGGCTACCAGATAGGGAATGATCCGAATGGCAATACTGAACCCTTCCTTGGCCCCTTCAATGAAGGTATCATAGACATTGATCTTGCGGATCAGGCCCATGGTGATGAAAAGGATAACTATGGTGACCAGCAGCAGGTTGCCGGCTACTGAAGAGATGAGATTGATCCTGGAAGAAGGAATGGTGGAAAAATAATAGAGCAACCCACCGATAGCCAGGACAAAGGTACCCAGGTATGCGAGCATCACCCTGTTGAACAAATTGATCCGCTGATAAATGGAAACAGTGATCAGTCCGGTCATGACGGAAAAAAATGTGGCAATCAGGATGGGTATAAACACATCAGAAGGATTGGCAGCATGCAATTGAGAGCGGTAGGCCATGATGTTAATCGGTAGCAGGGTCAGGCTGGAAGCATTCAATACCAGGAACATGATCTGTGCATTAGTTGCCGTATCCTTAACCGGATTGAGGGACTGCAATTCTTCCATGGCTTTAAGTCCCAAAGGGGTGGCTGCATTGTCCAGATTAAGCATATTGGCAGCAAAATTCATCAGGATGGCTCCCAGTGCAGGATGATCCTTCGGTACTTCCGGGAATAACTTACTGAAGAAAGGGCCTACAATTTTGGAAAGGGTCCGCACCACACCTCCTTTTTCACCCACCTTCATGATGCCCAGCCAGAAAGCCATGATCCCGATCAGGGGCAGGCAGATATCCATGACAGCAAACCGGGAATTGTCAAAAATACCATTGACCATTGCCTGGAAAATTCCCGTATCCCCAAAAAACACCAGCCGGACAAGGGCGACTAAAAAGGCGATAAGGAAAAAGGCGATAAAGACAATATTCAGGGCCATACTATTAGAATTATCAGCAGTAGATCATGTAGATAGTCTCCGGACCCCCAGTCCCGGAAGGTCGTAAAGGCTCATCATACCATTTTTCAGCATAAAACCACCCTCCACCAAATCTTTGGCCAGATCAAAGCTGCCGTCCAGATCAATATATCGGGTATGGGGGCAACTGAATGCAACATGCAGGGCAGCAGTGATGCTGATGATGCTTTCATCATTGCAACCCCACATCAGGTCAATGCCGGAATAATGGGCAATATCTGCAATCTGCAATGCCGGAAAGATGCCCCCGCATTTCATGAGTTTGATATTAAAGATCCCGCAAGAAACAGGAGATTCGGCAAGCCTGAAGGCATCTTGTGAATTGACCAGGGATTCATCCGCAGCGATTTGTTTTCGGATATTGGAAGGCAACTGTTTCATTTCCGTGATCGCTTTTGCGGCCAAAGGCTGCTCAATCAGTTCCAGTTTAAAGGATTTGACTTTGTCGAAAAACCGGATCAGCTGGTTGGAGGTGTAACCCTGATTGGCATCAACCCGAATAACTATTCGATCGCCAAAAGTTTTATGCAAACAGGTAAGCCTTTCCAGGTCTTCTTCAGGGGAGATACCCAATTTTACTTTAAGCACAAAGAATCCCCTGTCAACATATTCCCTGGCTTCTGACAGCGTGTCCGCTGTGTTTTTGATGCCAATGGTGATGGAGGTAGGCAATGACTTGATCCGCCGCCCAAGGAAATCTGCCAGCGGAATTCCCAGGAAACGGCAAAAAGCATCATGCAAGGCTATGTCCAGGGCGGCCCTGGCTCCTGGACTGGAGGGGAACATTTCCTGTACCTCTGAGAGCAGTTTACGGAACTCCCGGATATCCCTGTGTAATAGGAAATCCAGGGATTTCAAGGCTTTCATGGTATCATCCAGGTCTTCACCCACCACCTGTTTACTAGGATTAGCCGAACCCAGACCGATGATCCCATTTTCGAGGATCATCTCCACAAGGACATTTTCCACAAAACTGACAGTCTTGTATGCTATGGTATAAGGCCTGGTCAGTTCGAGGTTTGCCCGGGTTACCTGTATGGCGGCTATTTTCATCCTTTGAAAATCGTTAGTGGTGAATGATCAATCTCCGGGACCGGGATTGACAATGGTCTGCTTTTGGATCTCCATCAATTTTTTCATCAGGTTAACCAACCGGTCAACCCCTTCTTCCAACGGCAGGACCACCGGTATATTCAAGTCTTTTTCATATGAACTTCGGAATTGACCCGATTCAAGGGGAGTGCAACCCTGGGTATTCAGTGTTACCGCTTCTACCCTGGCCCCATACATCCGGATCAGGGCTAATTCGCTGGCAAGTGTAGGAATTTCTCCCCATTGCTGGTTTTCTCCGTACCATTTCCTTTTTGGCGCATGCTGGAGGATCACGTGCCGGATATTGCCACTCAAAAGGAATTCAGATCCGCATGGGCCGGTGGGATTGCGCAAACCGGACTGTCCCTCTACTACGATCAGATCGGGTTTTGTTTCCTGATCACAGGTGAAAATGGCGTGTTCCAGTTCTCCAGAGACAAAATCATTAATCGTTGTATCCAGCACAAAACCATATTGGCCGTCCTGCATCCAGCCTGTCTGACCTGTGCTGATCATACCTGTACGAATACCTGCAACGGTGCAGGCATCTGTCAGGAAACGGGCTGTAGTGCGTTTTCCCAGGCAAGTATCCGTACCCAGCACCGCAATGGTTAATGCCCGGATGTTATAAATCTTTCCACTCCAGAAATGCAGTTCCTCTCTTTTTTTTGGTTTTCGGATATCTGTGATGGATACTTTATACTGGTTTGCCAGATTAAGCATTTCCGGCATATCACTGATGAAGTCATGCAGGCCGCTGACGATGTGGATTTGATTGCAGATACATTCCCTGATCTGGGATTTCATTTCCCCGGGCAGTTTACCGCCCTTTGGGGCAATCCCCACCAGGCAGTAATTGATGGGTTCTGTGACTTTTTTTATGGCTTCAGTCACAGTGGCCATGATGGGGATCCGGCGGTTTTGGCCATCCAGCACTACACCGGCATCCATTCCCGCATGCGCTTCATCCACCACTGCCAAGATCCGGTATCGTAAAGTTCCCCGGATCAGCCCATGGGCGGTTTTAGCTGCACTTTCAGTCAGTAAGCCGTTGGTAAGGATAATTGCCGTGCCATCCATAGGATCGGGCACTAAAATAGAAAGAAAAACTGTTCCCGTTTCCTTTATTTTTGCCGAAATTTCATCTCATGGGATTGCAGGGAGGAATCGTTGGACTGCCCAATGTGGGTAAATCCACCTTATTTAATGCCTTAAGCAATGCAAAGGCGCAGGCAGCAAATTTCCCTTTCTGCACCATTGAACCCAACATAGGGGTGATTATTGTCCCGGATGAGCGACTTGCCAGACTGGAAGCCCTGGTCAAGCCAAAACGGGTGATTCCGGCAACTGTAGAAATAGTTGATATTGCCGGACTGGTCAAAGGAGCCAGCAAAGGGGAGGGGTTGGGTAACCAGTTCCTGGCCAATATCCGGAATACAGACGCGGTCATTCATGTGTTGCGGTGTTTTGAAGATAATAATATTATTCATGTAGATGGCAGCATTGATCCCGTCCGGGATAAGGAGATTGTGGATACCGAGCTCCAGCTCAGGGATCTGGACACGGTAGATAAGAAGATTCACCGGATCGAAAAACAAGTCAGGACTGGAGAAAGGGAAATGATGCAAGGGCTCGAACTGCTGAAGCGTTTGCGGGGCCACCTGGGTCAGGGAAAATCAGCACGGCTTTTCCCGGTGACCGTTTCAGAAAGAGAGAAATTCCTTTCAGATCTTTTCTTGCTTACCCTGAAACCAGTAATCTATGTATGCAATGTGGACGAAGCTTCAGTAATTAAGGGCAACCGTTTCACTGCAGCTGTTGAGCATGCGGTGAAGGAAGAAAATGCAGAAGTACTGTATATCAGTGCAGCCATTGAATCAGAAATCGCCTCACTGGATAATGCTGAGGACCGTAGAATCTTCTTATCGGATCTTGGTCTTGCTGAATCGGGGGTAGTTCGTTTGGTACATTCCACTTTTCATTTGTTAAACCTGATTACCTATTTCACTGCGGGTGAGCCGGAGGTCAGAGCCTGGACCATACACAGGGGAATGTTGGCACCCCAGGCAGCGGGGGTCATCCATTCAGATTTCGAGAAAGGGTTTATCCGGGCTGAGGTGATCCGCTATACAGATTATATCCGATATGGATCTGAATCGGCGTGCCGGGATAACGGCAAACTTAATGTGGAAGGAAAGGATTACCAGGTGCAGGACGGTGATGTCATGCATTTTCGGTTCAATGTGTAAACTTTATTCGAAGCGCTCTTCAAAACGAATCCCCTGTTCTTCCAGTTCTTTTAATACCGGTTGGTAAATTTCAGGTACAATGGGAATGTGCAGTCCGATCAAGGGCATTTTTCCGGTGAGAATAAGCTTGGCCATGATACCCAACGGAAGGCCTACTGTTTTGGCCATCGCCGTATTCAAGCTGTTTTCCCCGGTAATCATCAGGCTACTGACCAGGCAGGTTTCAATCCGGCATCGTTCAAATCTAATTTCATGTTGCATGACCACCAAATCATGATCATCAGGCAGCATTTTAAGTTTATTTTCCAAAACTGACTGTAATATTTCTGCGTTGGTCCGTTCTCCTTGATTGATTAGCCCACCATTTAAGAATCCCAGGAATTTTAACTGCGTGATCACCCTTGAATTATCCTTTGTCCCCAAAAATTCAGTAAAAGATTCTTCGCTGGAAGCGGGGAATTTATTTTTCAATTTCTGAGATGCCCATTTAAAATAAGGCAGCTCATCGGTATTGACTTTAGCTTTGTCATCTGTCAAACCCAGCCTGACCAATGCATTCCAGCCCTCACAGAACTCCGGAAAGCGAAGAGTGGCCCTAAGGAAGGTTTCGGATTCCTCAAGCTGATATAATTTCATATAATTTAAAGAGTCCCGGTTGGGATAATAGGCCAACTTGCCCAGACCACTGACCTGAATCGTCTTTCCCTGATCGAATAATTCTTCGTAACACAGTTCGACTATCTTACCTTTATCTTTAAAGGTAGCTCCTGATTTTCCTGCCAGCACGACATTGGCGGGGTTCCAGGAAATCTTGTAACTCCATGGATTATCATTGCTGGAAGGATCCATCAAGCCTCCGCAAAAGGAACGGAAAGACCGGATTAGTCCTCCTTTCCTTTTAATGGAATGAATCAGGTTCATTGCGGACATATGGTCTAAGCCGGGGTCCAATCCCATTTCATAAACAAAAAGAAGGCCTGCTTTACGAATTTCAGGGCCCAGTTTTTGGATCTTTTGGTCTGCATAGGAAGCAGTAAGCAAATGTTTTTGATACAAAAGGCAGTCCTGGGCAATAAGCAAATGCAGGGAGGGCGGTAGCAGGGAAATGACCAGATCGGAATTTTCTACCAGTTTTCTTCGGGTGATCTCCTGCTGAATGTCAAATGCCAAGGGAGTAGCAAAATAGGATTTCCCGGTTTTAGATTGGACCAAAGACAAATTACTGTCCACTACAGTCAGGTGCCATTTGTTTTTCGGCGCATGAGCTATCAGAAACTCAATCAGGACAGTGGCTGACTTTCCAGCCCCGAAAATCAAAATCTGTTTCATAGCCAAGCCCTGAAAATCAAATTGATCTTTTTAATAATATAATAATAAACTTCTTGATATATTAGTTTTCAGACAATTATCGTGCTAAAAAAAAGGATTCCTCTCCCCCTTGGTTTTTAAGCCAGATTCATATTGGGATAAATGCCAGATTCTATATTATTAATTGTTGGAATTCAATGCATTAATTTAAAGATACTCCCTTTAAAAAGACCTGCGAACCAGTGCATTTACCAGGATAATCTCCTATATTTGCCTGCCCTTTATTTTATCAATTCCGGTTATTTTTAATTATGGATACACAGGATGCTGCATTTTCTCCTGGTGGGAAAATCATACAAATCAATATTGAAGAAGAGATGAAAACAGCCTACATCGATTATTCGATGTCGGTAATTGTCAGCAGGGCACTGCCGGATGTCCGGGATGGTCTCAAGCCAGTTCATCGCAGGGTACTGTTTGGAATGAATGAACTCGGCAATAATAGCCATAAACCTTACAAGAAATCTGCCCGTGTTGTAGGTGAGGTAATGGGGAAATACCATCCACATGGAGATAAAGCGATATATGATACAATAGTCAGACTGGTTCAGCCCTGGACAATGCGGTACCCCCTGATAGACGGACAGGGCAATTTCGGATCGGTGGATGGAGATTCCCCTGCTGCCATGCGTTATACGGAAATAAGACTCCAGCGGGCTGCTGAAGCCATATTGGAAGATATTGACAAGGAAACAGTGGATTTCACCCTGAATTTCGATGATACCCTGGAAGAGCCTACAGTATTGCCAGCTCGTATACCTAATTTATTAGTTAACGGGGCTTCCGGAATCGCGGTGGGAATGGCTACCAATATCCTTCCCCATAACCTGAGCGAAGTGGTAGAAGGGTGTATACAATATATTGATAATCGGAATATTACCATTGAGGAGCTCATTAAGTTTGTGAAGGCTCCTGATTTTCCAACCGGAGGTATAATCTATGGGTATGAAGGAGTTAAGCAGGGTTTTGAAACCGGTCGGGGCAGGGTGGTGGTGCGGGGAAAAGTTAATGTAGAAACAAAATCAACCGGAAGGGAACTGATTGTTATTTATGAACTGCCATACCAGGTGAATAAGGCTGCCCTGCATGAGAAGATTGCCCAATTAGTCAATGAAAAGCAGATTGAAGGCATCAGTGACGTGAGGGATGAATCCGATAGGGACGGAATGCGGCTAGTGATTGATCTGAAAAAAGATGTCATTGCCAATCTGGTCATTAATCAATTATATAAATATTCAGAATTACAGACTTCGTTCGGCATTAATAATGTGGCCCTGGTGAATGGCCGGCCCCAATTACTGAATCTGCGGGAACTGATTACGGAGTTTATTCATTTTCGTCATGAGATCATCGTGCGCAGGACCAAGTTTGAACTGCGGGAAGCGGAGAAGAAATCCCATATCCTGGAAGGTTATCTGGTTGCCCTTGATCACCTGGATGAGTTTATTTCTTTAATCCGCAATTCCAGGACACCGGAACTGGCCCGCGATGAAATGATAGCCCGGTTTGGCCTCACGGAAATTCAGGCCAAGGCCGTGCTTGAACTTAGGTTGCAACGGCTCACGGGTATGGAGCGGGATAAGATCAAGGAAGAATATTCCAGCCTGGTCCAATTGATTGCTCAATTGAATAACATCCTTTCGGATGAAGGTCTCCGTTATCAGATCATCAAGGAAGAGCTTATAGAAGTAAAAAGAAAATTCGGAGATGAACGAAAAACGGAGATACAATACCTGGCTAATGAAATGCGGATCGAAGATATCATTGCGGAGCAGGATGTGGTGATTACCATATCCCATTTAGGTTATATAAAACGGACGGCTGCGGAAGATTACCGGTTACAGAAAAGAGGGGGAAGGGGAGCCATTGGCGGTAAGACCAGGGAGGAAGATTACATAGAACACTTGTTTGTTGCATCCACCCATCATACCATGCTTTTTTTCACAGAGCAGGGGAGGTGTTTCTGGCTGAAAGTGTATGAAATCCCTGAAGGAGAAAAGCAATCCAAGGGTAGGGCTATCCAGAACCTGATCAATTTACCGGGAGAGGATAAAATACGGGCTATCATTGATATCCGTGATCTGGAGAACAAGGACTTTGTAAAATCTCATTATATTATATTATGTACCCGGAATGGGACTATCAAAAAAACTTCCCTGGATGATTTTTCAAGGCCACGGCAGAATGGGATCAATGCCATTACCGTCAATGAGGGGGATCAGCTTCTGGAAGCCAAGCTGACCAACGGGAAATGCGAGATCATGATGGCGGTCAAAAGCGGCAGGGCGATCCGTTTTCCGGAAGATACCGTGAGGGATACTGGAAGAGGAGCAATTGGGGTCAGGGGTATTGAGGTGGACAATGAGCACGATGAAGTAGTTGGCCTGATTTGTGTAGAAAGGGGTGACCGGTCAAAAACTATCATGGTCGTTTCGGAAAAAGGCTTTGGAAAAAGAACCGGAATTGAGGATTACCGGATCACCAACCGGGGGGGGAAAGGAGTTAAAACGATCAATGTAACTGAAAGGACCGGAGCCCTAATCGCCATACTTGGAGTAGAGGAAGGATCTGACCTGATGATAACTTGCAAATCGGGGATCACTATCCGGATGCCGGTAGCCGGTATCCGGGAAGCCGGGAGGGCTACCCAGGGAGTCAGGCTCATCAGGATGGATGACGGCGATGAAATAGCTGCTGTTGCTCGCCTGGAGGACCGGGATGAAGTGGATCTTAAGATTGATCCACCTGCTATAGGAAATTAACCTTAACCTGCCTATCTTTAAATCAAAAAAAAATAGGATGAAAAAATTACTTATATCCGGATTGTATTGCACTGCAATTTTATATGGTAGTGCCCAGAAAAAATATATCAACAATGCCAAGGATTATATGAAGAGCGGGGATTTGGATAAAGCCAAAAACTTTATTGACCAGGCGGTAACAGATGCTAAGACCAGTACTGACTTTGATGCCTGGTATGTGAGGGGGGAGGTTTACCGGGAAATCGGACAAAGTGCCAAATTTAAGAATCTTTCTCCCAACCCGGATTCAGTAGCTCTTATAAGTTATCAGGAGAGTCAGAAATTGAAACCAAGCAACCCTGACCTCTTAATCAATACGCAGAAAATCGGGGCATTATATTCTGATTTCTGGAAGAATGCTGTGACGGCTTTTAATAATAAGGATTATAGCACTGCATATATCGATTTCAAAAGCGCTGTTAGTATAAATGATTTTTTGCATTCCATGAATACCATGTTTGGCGCTGATCTGGATACCATGGCGGTATTAAATATGTCCAATGCAGCTTATAATGAAGCTAATGCCAATCCCTCCCAGATGGAATATATGGATTCCGCAGTTGCAGGTTATCAGAAACTGGCTGATATCAAGTATAAAAATACATTCGTATATCAGGTCCTCCTGAATTATTACCTGAAGCAAATGAATACTGCCAAATTCATGGCCACGGCGGATGAAGCGAAGCTACTGTTTCCGGATAATGCGGATTTCGGTCAGCAGGAAATGGAATATTACCGGGAAACCGGAAAGATGGATGAATATCTCCAACAATTGAAAGCCGGTGTTGAAAAGGACCCAAATAATTATATCCTGAATTTCAACCTGGGAGTTACCCTGGATGATATGGCAAATCCAAAAGATTCCATTGGTAACAACCTCCCGAAACCAGCCAATTTTGCCGACCTGTTTAATCAGGCTGTGGAGGCGTATAAAAAGGCAATTTCCATCAAACCAGATGAATATGGTCCAAATTTCAACCTGGGGCTGATGTATTTCAACAGGGCAGCCATGTCTGGAAAGCTGCTAGGCAGCCTGGGAACTTCAAAGGCGGATCAGATGAAATCTGATTCCCTGACGAAAAAGCAGAATGATGATCTCGCCCTGGGATATCCCTACCTGGAAAAAACCTATGAAATACTGGATGCAAAGCCCAAGTTGAATGCCAATGAATTAAATGTATACCAGGAAGCGATGACTGGACTAAAGGAGATTTATGCCCGCAAGAATGAGACGGATAAATACAATGAAATTGATCAGAAACTCAAAAATGCAGGAAGCAAACTAGGGAACTGACCGAGATACTGGAAGAGACTATTTGCCTACTTTTCCCAGGTCGCAATTAGGGATGATCTTCAAAACTACCCCATTATCAATCTGCGAGAGGTCAGGAGTTCTGTAGTTCATGAAAAAAAAATCCTATAATACCTCCGGCGGACATTCGTTAATTAGTAAATGACTAGTTTACAAGTGATTGTAAGAATACCTAAAAAAGGGTAAATTCGCACTTTTAATAACGTAATTTTTCTTGCTTTTGTAATATATAAACCAAGATATGTCTTTAGCAATCTCTACAAAACTACCACAAGATTTATTTAAAAAATACATACAAGAGATTTCAAATCCTGTAGTATTGGTATTTACGGCTGGAAAAGGGCTCGAAGTTAATTTTTTTGATCAATTATTAAAACTTACGGGTCTTAATAAGAAACAATTAGCGGCTATTATTGACACTACTCCAAAAACTATTGATAATCGTAGATTAAATCGGCGCCCGCTAGGGCGTATTGAAAGTGAACAGCTATTGCAAATACTGGCACTTTATAAAAAGGGAAAAGAAATTTTTGGCACTCCAAATTCATTTATTGGATGGCTTAATGTACCGGCTATAGGTCTGGGAGAGAGAACTCCTTTTGACTTAATGCATACTCCAGGAGGAATAAACTTAATAATGGAAGAATTGATTAGAATCGAATTCGGGGCTTTGGCTTAACATGAATGTATATAGAATCACTTTAGAAAAATGGGCAAAAAACCTCACTGCTTCAGGCAGAGCAGCTCGCTGGAATAGCAATGGGTTCTATATACTATATACAGCCAGCACAAGGGCATTAGCATGTTTGGAAAATGTGGTTTATAGACATAGTATTGGTAAAGATGATATTTTTAAAGTTCTTGGTTAAAAGCAGCAATACAGCCGTTTGACAGGTTCCATCCTCTATAATTCCCGGAGAGTTCAATTATCTCATAAATCCGCTGCATCTTAATTATAGAAGAATATCCATTCTGGAAACAGAAAATTTTCTTTTGACAAACGCCTTGTGAATAGGAGGGTTTTAAAATCTGAAGCCTTATAGATATGGCTGAAGCCAAGAACAAATATCATAATGCACGTTATTTAACATAATATTAATTATAGGACAATTTAAAGACTCCTCAAAGGAAATGCTTAATTTGATCTATAATACATTGATTGCTAATTAGTGTTTGAAAGAATACTATTAGAATCAATGCCAGTCTTAGTTTTGGGGAAAAGTTGTTGATGAATAATTAGATACAGATAGTGATTTCACTGGATGTCAGCATGATTTTTGCTCTTTATTGGCAGCAAAATCCTC
>DATLTB010000007.1:0-40046 GCA_035533815.1 Chitinophagaceae bacterium | reverse complement strand
TCAAGCCTGCACCTTTCTGCATCCTGGACGAAGTCGATGCCCCGTTGGATGATGTCAATGTGGGCAAGTTCACCAATATGATCCGGCAATTCTCCGAAAATTCCCAGTTCATCATTGTCACTCACAACAAGCAAACCATGGCTGCCGTGGATGTGATCTATGGAGTCACTATGCAGGAAGCCGGAGTAAGCAGGCTGGTCCCTGTGGATTTCAGGAGCCTGAACTGACCGCCCCTGCAGGGCCGGTCCCCTTGCGGGTGTTGCAAGGAAATCTGTATACCGACATGGTCTGTCCCCTGGCTTCGGATCAGCATGATCACCCAGCGGGTAATGATCAATACAAATCGGTTTTATCCAAGGACATCGGATCGATGAATATTAATTTGTCTAACTGGAATCAGGTGGATAAAATCTGAACGCTGCCCTGGGAGATACCTGCCTAAAAACGATCCGGCTGCCCCCTCAGGCCATATCCTGCCTTTTTTTCAGCTGCTCGTATAACCCCTCATTTTTGTCCCAGTACATCTGCCATCGCAGAAAACCCACGAAAACCCCGATACCGATCACGGAAACCATAAATATGACCAGGGTTCCTCCGGAAATGCCCAGCTGCCTTTTTTCCATTACCATAAACGGGGGCAGTATGGAGGCACAACCCAGAATAAATCCCCACATAAATCCCGGTAATATTTTGCGGAACATGATCTTTTTTTTGTGGAGGATCGCATTTTCCCAGGCATGCAGGAACTGTATTTCATCCGGTGTAAGCATATCAGCAGGTTAAATCAATCAAGAGAACTCGTTGGATGGGATCAAAAATCTCCGGACTTCAGGGGGAAGGCAGGGAATATAGCTTCCCTCCGGCGGGGAAATCGGGGGAATAATCCCGCAGGTCATGGTATACGGTATCCCGCTCCACGGGCCGTCGCCTGGCTTTTCGGATCAGGGTAATGATTTGTTCGGTGGTCATGGCCGGGTGTTGTTCTTCCGCACCAGCCATGGAATATATTTTTGTCGTATCATCCAGGGTGCCGTCAATATCATCCACGCCGAAAGACAGGGCAAGCTGGGTGGTCTGACGGCCCAGCATGGCCCAATATGCTTTGAGATGGGCAAAATTATCCAGGAACAACCGGGCCACGGCATACATTTTCAGGTCCTCGATGATGGTGGATTCCGGGGTATCTGACATATCATTGTTTTTGTTCCGGAATTTGAGGGGAATAAACGTATTGAAACCACCCGTGCGGTCCTGTAACTTCCGCAGCCGGTCCATATGGTCTATCCGGTGGCGGTAATGTTCAATATGGCCGTATAGCATGGTGGCATTCGAGGGAATCCCCAACTGGTGTGCAGTTTCATGGATATGCAGCCAGCCAGCCGGGTTCACCTTATCGGGGCAGATGATATCCCGGACTTCCGGATGAAATATCTCTGCCCCTCCCCCCGGAAGGGATTGCAGTCCAGCCTCCCTGAGCATGCTCAATCCGGCCTCGGCACTCACTCCGGCTTTGCGGAACATATAATCCAGTTCAACTGCCGTGAATGCCTTGATATGCAGGTCCGGACGATGGGCATGGATCCGCCTGAGCAACTCACAGAAAAATTCCAGGTTAAGCCTGGGATGGACGCCGCCGACAATATGCACCTCGGTCACTGGTTGTCCATCATAGCCATATACCTTTTCCATCATCTGTTCCAAAGTCAGTTCCCAGCCATCTTCCCGGTGCTTATATACCCGGGAATAGGCGCAGAATTTACAGGTAAAGACACAGACATTGGTGGGTTCCAGGTGAAAATTCCGGTTAAACCAGGTCTTGTCTCCATGCCGCTTTTCCCGCTGGCTATTGGCCAGGGTACCCAGAAAACCCAGTTCGCCCTGTTCAAAAAGGAGCAACCCATCCTGGACGGTTAGCCGTTCCCCCAAAAGGGTTTTTTCCGCGACCTGTTCCAACTCAGGGGAAAGCTGGTTACCTGGGTGTTTATGAGCTACCAGATTCATTTTAGTTTCAGTATTTCCCGGACGATCGTTTTATGGGCATAGATAATCCGCACAAAGTAAGCACCATCTGCAGCATTTGCCAAATTAAACACCAGCCGGTTATCGGTAATGGCAGTTACCGGCTGGCTGGCCACCAGCTGTCCCTGCACATTGTATATATCCACTCCCTGGAGTCCGTTCCCGGTATTCAGGAATTCCACCAGGACCTGGCCGGTGGTGGGATTGGGGACCACCAGGATCCCCTGGGCTGCCAGGTTTGGATTGACATTTTTGGTGTACACTTGGATATCATCCAGATAAATATCGTTCTCGTTGTTACAGATATTGCGGAATATGAGCTGAAAGTTTCCCTGGCCAATATATGGGGTGAGATTAACTGAATCCTTTCTCCATTGGTCCGGCGCCGGGACAAATTCCGCCTGGTCCTCGGCAGAATCGGTGATGAGGTTAAGGCCCCAGTGCTGGTATCGCAAATCACCTGACTGTCCACAATCGGTGCTGATCAGCACTTCAAGGGTATCCCAGGGGTTATTCTGGGTATAAGGAGGGCTCTGCACTGCCGCAGCCACATAAAAACTGAGGTAGGCAGAATCTGCTCCATTGATCTGGAAAACCGGAGTCTCCAAGTCGTCCACAGGCCCGTTAACTGTATACACAAAATTCCGAATGACCGCAGAAGCAGATCCGGAATGACTGGCAGCCGTTGTCCTTTGCCAGGTATAGCTATCATCGGGATTGACCACCACCCAACCGGAAGGGGGGAAGATGGTGTCTTCAAAGCCTTCACTGAACGGGAGTATGGCCAGTGGATCAAGATGGAAACTAGACCTTCCGGTATCATTTGCGGGTTGCTGATCCTGCTGTCCGTTGGGTCCCGAAGTAAACACGGTTAGGATATGCGCTCCGGTATCCGCTTGGAAACCCGGCAGGGATATTTGCAAGGTATCAAACGGGTTCAGGCTGCCCGCCCAGGATATGGTGGAGACTGCCCCACTATCCACCTGGTAGTTCAGGGTTACGGACCTGAGGGTATCGGTTCCCCTGTTTTTCAGGACCACCAGGGGATTGACCTGTCCGTTGCAAATTTTACCTGTGGGAGCTTCCACTGTGAGGATGGACGCATCCAGGGGAAACTGCAGGACCGGCAGGCAGCCCCTGCTGGTAAGCAGGGAAGCCCGTTGGTCATACAGGCTGGCTTCCATCCTGGACACCTGTCCCTGGCTGAACATATGCATGCAGTCATCATCGGTGTATTCCATGAAATTCACAAACTGTACTCCAGGAGAATCCGGGGAACACTGGTCCGTAAATGGGAATGCCGGACATCCGTAGACCGGTCCGTACTGGGGAGGAGTATCCCCGACATAATCTCCCGGGCTGCAGGTTCCGTCTCCCGCCCCCCAGGGATGCAGGAGGTTGAAATAATGCCCGATCTCGTGGGTCGTAGTCCTTCCCAGGTTATAATGGGCCTGCAGATTGCCCACAGTGCCAAATGCATTGTACTGGATCACCACGCCTTGTTCATTGTCCGGATAAAGTCCGTAGGGAGTGGTGACTCCCAGATATCCACTTTCCAGGTTGCATACCCAGATATTCAGGTATTCGGAATCAGCCCAGGCGTCCGATCCGCCGGTAGCTGCGTGCTTGACATCGGAACAGGCATTATTGATACTGAATGTACCTACCGGGGTAGTAACCCGGAGAATTCCGGTCGAAGGATCATCCTGGGGGTCCCGCTGGGCCAGGCAAAATTCCATCTGCGCATTGCCGATGATGGGTTTCCAAACCTGGGGCACATCACTGGTATCCGGATCAGAAGCGGTATAATCCCGGTTAAGTACAGCAATCTGGGAAAAAACAGCTGAATCGCTCACCAGGCTGGGATTCTGCAGCACAATATGTACCACTATGGGAATGACCACCGTCCCGGTTTGCCGGTACTGGCCCCGAAGTCTGGCTTGAGCCGGGCCAAGGGTACGGCCCCGTTCCAGGTCCAGCCAACGGGTCAACAGGGCAGGATTCTTTTTCAACGCATCGGCAACAGCCTTATCCCAACCGCTTTTTCGCTGGCTGTAGGCAAAATGGCTAAATAACAGCCCGCAGCAGGCCAGGAAAGTCATAAAATATCGGGGGGGACGACCCGGGAATCGGACAGGACCATACGCCGGGTATTTCCGGTTTAAAAATAAGTCACTCAAGCACTTCACCTGGTTAATTTTTCATCCGAATGTTTCAAAATTATGTTTTATTTTCCAACCACAATTCTCATTCATGGGCAGGCTCAACGGGTTGGTTGGAATCGTGGTTATCCTGGGTTTGGCGTTTCTGATGTCGAATAATAAACGGCGGATTAATTTGCGCCTGGTATTAACGGGGTTGGGCATCCAGCTATTGCTTGCCCTGGTGGTGCTGAAGTTGCCGGCAGGAAGGATGTTATTCAGCTGGCTCGGTGCCATGGTCACCCGGTTACTCAGTATGGCTGGCTCAGGAGCTTCCTTTGTTTTCGGCCCCCTGGTGGACAATACGCTGATGACCCGGACATTCGGGCCTGCCAATCACCTGATCTTTTTTTTCACCATCATCCCCACCATCATTTTTGTTTCGGTCCTGGTCGCCCTGGCATACCACCTGGGGCTCATGCAGCGGGTGGTCCGGGGGATTGCCTGGGCGGTATACCGCATAATGGGAGTCAGCGGCAGTGAAGCCCTGTCCAATGCGGCCAGTGTTTTTGTAGGCCAGGTGGAGGCCCAGATCCTGATCAAACCCTATATCAAAGGGATGACCATGAGCGAGCTGCTGGCATCCATGACGGGCAGTATGGCCTGCATTGCCGGAGGAGTCATGGCGGTGTATATCTCGCTGGGCGTACCTGCCCAGTACCTGATCGCTGCCAGCCTCATGGCGATGCCCGGCGCCCTGGTGATTTCCAAGATCGTTTGGCCGGAAACAGCCCCTTCCGAGACCCGGGGGAAGATCAGCCTGGAAGTCAAACGCAGTTCGGTCAATGTACTGGATGCCATTTCCCACGGTGCCGCGGATGGCCTGCGGATCGGGTTGAATGTCACGGCCATGCTGATCGGGTTTATTGCCCTGATTGCGATGACCAACTGGGTACTGGGGGGGCTGGGCCGATTCGCAGGCGAACATGGAATTTCCCTGGCTTTTGCCGGAATAAATATCAATACCCTTAGCCTTAACCAGATCACCGGAAGCCTTTTTGCCGGATTTGCATGGATGATGGGAGTGCCGGGAAAGGAAACCCATATGGCGGGTTACCTGCTGGGGACTAAGTTAGTGGTCAATGAATTCGTAGCTTATTTGGATCTCTCTAAAATAAAAGCAGTCCTGGATCCCAGAAGTTTCCTGATCATCAGCTTTGCCCTTTGCGGATTTGCCAATTTCAGTTCGGTGGCCATACAGGTAGGCGGGATCGGAGAACTCGAACCGGGGCGCAGGGCTGACCTCGCCCGTCTCGGGTTCAAAGCCCTGATATGCGGAACCCTGGCTTCCTATCTTTCTGCCACCATTGCGGGTCTGCTGTTCTGAAGGGATCTCCGTTCAGAGATGGGCCTGGATCTTTTTTTCCAGAAAGGACTTTGGAGCAGTGCCGATATGCTTGTCTACCACTTTACCATCCTTGATAAACAGGATAGCCGGTATACTGGTGATGCCATAATTCATGGAAACTTCAGGATTATGGTCCACATTCACCTTGCCGACTTTTACTTTACCCGCATATTCTTTGGATAATTCCTCGATCACCGGCCCAATGGCCCGGCAGGGAGTACACCATTCAGCCCAGAAATCCACTACATTCAATTGTTTTGAACTAATGACTTCCTGCTGAAAGTTATTGTCTGTAAGTTCTAAAGACATGATTATAAATGTTTTATATTAATTTAAATTCCGTGCTGGCAATATAGGTACTGATCAAAAATTAATCCAATGCAATTTACTGCTTTTTTGACAGCCTGGAGATTAGATTCCGATCTTCACGGTAATGCCCTCCTGGTTGCCCAGGAAAGCCACCAGTTCATCACTTAATTCGACCTGGTGCTGAAAACTCCTCAGCCGTATATTCAACCCTCCTGCCGGATCTTTCAATTCTACATACAATTCTGCTTTACCGGGATGAGTCCTGATCTGTAAGGCCAGGTATTCTATCAGGATTGGGCTGATCGCTTCAGCGTATGCTGTCAGGGTGATTTGCCGGGTCTGCTTTTTTTTGACATCCTCCAGCAACTGGATATTACTGATCCGGAATTCTATTTCGTCATCCCGGTATGGTCTGGTCCGGAAGCTACCGGTCAGAAAAAGACAATATCCCTGTTCCAGATAATTACCAAACCGAATGTAATCTTCTCCAAGCAGCAGGATCTCCATACTTGCGGTGTAATCCTCAATCAGCATTTTTCCGTACCAATTCCCTTTTTTCGACTTAAGCCTTTCTGCCATACTCAGAAATCCCGCAAACCGAATTGGCTGACCAATATGCACACCACCCGGATTTTCCGATGCCATCCGCCTCGATTCATTGATTTGCCGGATGGGCTGGAACTGATAATTTTCCCATTCGAACTGATAATGATCCAAAGGATGACCGGACAGATACATTCCAGTTACCTCCTTTTCCCGGGACAACTTTTCCACCAGGGGCCAGGGTTCACAGGAAGACAGGACGGGATAAATGATCTGGGTCGTTTCCGATTCTCCGAACAGGGTTCCAGAGCTGCCTTTAGCCCCTTGCTGACAAAGGTTGCCAAAACGGATAATCTTTTCCAGCCCGGTATGGGCTTCATTTTCTCCTTTATAAAAATACTGGGCCCGGTGAATTTCCTTGAAACAATCCAGCGCGCCGGAACAGACCAGGGCTTCCAGGGATTTTTTATTGATCGCGCGCTGGTTAACCCGTTTCACCAGATCGAACACGGTGGAAAAGGGTCCGTTTTTCTCCCTTTCCCCGAGCAGGTCTTCCATGGCGGCAGCACCCACTCCTTTTATTCCGGCCAACCCGAACCGGATTTCCCCCTGGGTATTGACGGCAAATCCCTTCCCGGATTCATTCAGGTCCGGACCCAGGACCGGAATGCCCATCCTGTGACATTCTTCCATGAAAAAAGTCACTTTATCAATTCCACTGGCATAGTTCAGGACAGCAGACATATACTCTGCCGGGTAATGGGTTTTCAGCCAGGCAGTCTGGTAAGCTACCAGCGCATAGCAGGTTGCATGGGATTTGTTAAAAGCATATTGCGCAAAGGATTCCCAGTCCCCCCAGATTTTTTCACAGGTTGGAATGGGGAATCCACGCGAGCTGCATCCTTCCATGAACTGGGATTTCATTTTATCCAGTACAGCTTTTTGCTTTTTTCCCATCGCTTTGCGCAATATATCGGCCTCCCCCCTGGAAAAGCCGGCCAGCTGCTGACTGAGCAGCATGACCTGCTCCTGATACACCGTGATCCCGTAAGTTTCCCGGAGCACGTCTTCCATTCCCGGCAGCTCAAAGGTGACCGGTTCCAGCCCATTTTTTCGACGGATGAACTTCGGGATATAGTCCATCGGTCCTGGCCGGTAAAGGGCATTCATGGCAATCAGGTCTTCAAACTTATCCGGTTTCAGGTCACGCAGGTATTTCTGCATGCCTGGTGATTCAAACTGGAAGGTAGCATTGGTCGCTCCCAGCTGATAAAGACCGTATGTTGCGGTATCATCCAGGGGAATGCGGTCTATATTAATGGATACCCCATGATTTTTTTCAATGGACTCCAGGCTGTTTTTTATAATGCTCAGGGTCTTCAGTCCCAGGAAATCCATCTTGATCACCCCCGCACTTTCAATGATCCCTCCTTCATATTGGGTGACCAGCAGGGTGGAGTCCTTTGCCGTACAGACCGGGATCAGTTCGGTCAGGTCCCTGGGCGCAATGATGATGCCTGCCGCATGAATTCCCGTATTGCGTACGGAACCTTCCAGGATGGCTGCTTCCCGGAGCACTTCCGCGCGGATGTCAGTGCCTTGGCTGATCAGGCGCAGCTTATTCACATTTTCCAGGTCCTGTCCACCCAGCTTCTCCACGACATTCAGGCTTTTGACCCCGCTGAGTGGCGCATGCAGCAGCCGGTTCAGTTCTATACCGGGCCGTTCGGGGACAAGCTTGCTGAGGGCTCCGGTTTCATCAGGAGAAAGATTCAATACCCGTCCCACATCCTTGATGCTCATCCGGGCTGCCATGGTGCCATAGGTCACGATCTGGGCCACCTGATGCTTTCCATATTTCTCCACGACATAATCGATCACTTTCTGACGCCCTTCATCATCAAAATCTGTATCAATATCCGGTAAGGAATTCCGGTCAGGGTTGAGAAATCGTTCAAACAGCAGGTTGTAGCGGAGGGGATCAATATTGGTGATCCCGGTGGAATAGGCTACCACAGACCCGGCCGCCGATCCCCTGCCCGGGCCTACATAAACGCCCAGGGCCCTCCCTGCCCGGATGAAATCAGCTACGATAAGAAAATATCCGGCAAATCCCATTTTGGAAATCGTTTCCAGTTCGAACCTTACCCTTTCTTCAATGCCGGGGGTGATCTCGGTATACCGGTCAGATAATCCTGACCAGGTCAGGTGCCTGAGATATTCATCCTGGGACTGGAATCCGGGTGGCAGGGGAAAGTTCGGCAACAGGATATCCCTTTTCAGGTCCAGGTAATCTATCTTGTCTACGATCTCCACGGTGGTCTCAATCGCCTCAGGCAGATCGGCAAACAGCAGGCTCATTTCTTCGGTGGTCTTGAAAAAATATTGATCATTGTAAAAAGCAAACCGCTTGTTTTTCACCAGGATATCATCATCTGCGAATTCCCTGATGGCGGGAGTACTTTGCATCTCCCCGGTGTTGATACAAAGTAAAATATCATGAGCCTTGTAATCAGCCTGATCCACATAATGGGAATCATTGGATGCGAACATCTTCACCCTGTATTTCCCGGACATCCGCAACAGGAACCGATTAACGGTGTCTTGTTCGGGGATGCCGTGACGCTGCAATTCCACATAATAGTCTTCCCCGAAAATGTCCAGCCACCAGCGGAACTCCTCTTCTGCAGCTTCTTCTCCTTTTTTCAGCAGGATCTTCGGAACCGAAGCACCCAGGCAGCAGGTGGTGGCGATCAGCCCCCCGCTGTAATTGCGGATAAGGTCCTTGTCAATCCGGGGATATTTACCATACATCCCTTCCATGTATCCCAGGGAACTGAGCTTGATGAGGTTGCGGTATCCTGTTTCGTTCCTGGCTAACAACACCTGGTGGTACCGGATATCCCGGTCTTCCCGGGTAAACTGCCGCCTAAGCCGGTCTTCAGCAAGATAAAATTCACAACCGACCACCGGTTTCACCAGGGGCCGCTTGTCCATGGGATCATCCGGATTCAGCTTGTACAGGCTGGCTTCCGCCACAAACTTAAAAACCCCAAACATATTGCCATGGTCGGTGATGGCCAGGGCTGGCATATGATCTTCAATGGCTTTCCGGTATAGTTTGCGGATATCCGCAGCTCCGTCGAGCAGGGAAAACTGGGTGTGCACATGCAAATGGGAAAACCGGGGCATCACTGATCAATCTAGGTACATCAAAGCAAATCATTCCCCTTAAATAAAAAAAAAAAATCCGGGAGAATTTATCCACAGCAATAACCGGACCTATTGCAGATACTGTAAAGGATATGTATTTTTGTGGATATTGACCAGCCTATGACAAATGACCCCCGCATTCCCCATCGGTTTGTAGTCTTGCTGTTGCTGTTGATGTCCTCCTGCGCTACTTTCAGGTCTGGCGGAACCCCGGCCCATGAAGTCACCGCCGGCGGGGAAACCCCGGAATTCATACCCGGCATCCGGTTGGACCCCGGCAGTCAGGTATTTGGCCGGCGTTCGGCAGCTTATGAATCCCCCAGCCAAATTGACCAACCAGCTACCCCAGTTCCTGAAACTACCCCTGGACTACGGGAAGCGTTTTCCAGAAGACTGGATGTATCTCGGGATGATATTTCCAATCTCAGTTTATACACATTCATAGCGGACTGGTGGGCAACTCCCTACCGGTTGGGCGGTACAACCCGGAAAGGCATTGACTGTTCCGCCTTTGTACAACATCTGCTGGCCAGGGTATACGATAATCTGGACGTACCCCGTACTGTGGCTGAGCAATATGACAATTGCAGGAAAATCCATCATTCGTTCAGGCTCAGGGAAGGGGACCTCGTTTTTTTCAGGATCAGGTATCGGGGAAAGTACCGTCACCAGCGGACGGGTATTTCCCATGTCGGCATCTACCTGCAGAATGACCGCTTCGTGCATGCATCCGCCAGCTCCGGGGTTACGATCAGCAGCCTGTCGGACCCCTATTGGAAATACCGGTTTGCCTGTGGAGGCATACTGAACTGAGCGGCTGGCGTCCTACCGGGATTTGACCTTGATCCGCACCAGTAATTTATGCCAGGTCTGATCCATGTCCTGAGATAAATGAAGCCCCAGGGTGCAGGTGCCGAAAATGAGGACAAATAATACTGTGCGGACAAATATGTCCAGATAAATATTCCCCGCCCAGGGGATCCGGGAGGACAACTGCCAGGAAACAAGTCCGGATATCAGGGCCAGCAAGGTCTTTGAAGTGAAAGGTTGAAGTCCGAATTTCCATTTGATAAAGATATAACGCAGGCCATTGTATACTGTCATGGCCATCAGGGTGGACCAGGCGGAGCCAATCATACCGTATTTCCTGATCAGCACATAGTTCAGGAAAATAAAGGCAATGACCAGGATCACCGAAGTGATGAAATCCAATTTCCACATCCGGGAATTCAAGAGGATCTGATAGTTGAGCCCGGTGCCCAGGTCGATCACCCTGGCCAGTCCCAGCACCAGGATGATGTATTTCCCATCCTTGTAGGCAGGAAGGAAATGAAAGATATTATCCGCATTGATCCAGATCACACCCAGTATGCCAATGCCCAGTATCAGCTGGGTCATCGCGCTTTTCCGGTATAGGTTAGCGATAGCCGCCAGGTCATTTTCCTTCCAGGAAGCAGCAATCAGGGGGCTGGCAATGGCGCTGATGCTGCGCTGGGGCACCATGATCACCATGGATATATAATTGGCCAGTTCAAAAACCGCGGTGTATTGCAGCCCTTTCAGGCTGCCGATCATAATCCCATCGATATTCTGGGAAACCAGCATAAAGACAGATCCCCCGAACATAAAAGTCCCGTACAGGGCCATCCGCTTGTATAAACTCCGGGTCACCGGGCTCGCCTGATATTCCAGGCCGAAATGCCGGATGCTGAACAGATAAAACAGCAGGACCAGGAAGATTACTCCGTATACCAGGGAAAAAAGATGAATGAACAGTCCAAATCCGATCAGGCGGAACAGGTAAAGCGCAATGCAGGCCAGGACCGTGATCCGCATCACTGTTTCCCGCAGAAAACTGGTCAGGGCCGTCCGGTGAAGGTTATTCGCATAATTTTCATATACATTGTATGCTACCAGGAAAAAGGTAAATGGATAGATCAGGTAAAAATACTGGATGAACAGGGCCGAGTTGCCGATGAATTTCCGGATGATCAGGTGACGGAAGATCAGGGAAAAAAATACCATGAGCAAAAACCCAAAAAAGTTGATGACCACCGTCCAGAACAGGAGTTCATGCATTCCCTTTTTTGCTTTATCCCGGTAATAGGGGAAAAAACGCGTGAACATGGGAATAGAACCAAGGGCACAAAGTCCGGCCAGTATGCTGCATACATTGAACAGGATGCGGGTCAGGCCTACTTCCTGTTTGGTGAAAAAGCGGGCCAGCAGGTAATAGTTGAGGGCCCCGATCACAAAACCCGCATAGGTGATGATGGTGGATTTAATGCTTTGCTTCCTGACAATGCCCATATCCGGTTCTGTTAAGCAGGTGGAATAAACTCGATCCTTTCAAAAGCATCAATATAGGATTTGGTTCCTGCATTCTGTACTGAAGTGCCCATCTTTTCCGCATAGGCTCTAAGTTCCAGATAAGTTCGGAAAACGACGACCTGATCCATGAAAAAATCCGCTATGCGGTAGGGAATTTTTTTTTCGGTATCCCTGAAAAGAAAAACTTTCTCCGGGTTACCCGCATTTTCCGGATCATTGAAATGGGGATCATTTACATATACCCGGTTGGATTGATCTACCCCAATTTGTTCAAACCAGGAATGATCCGCTCCCATCAGTATGATCCGTTCATATCCCAGGTTGATGCTGCAGTATAGCGCCCCGATCAGGACATTTCTCAGGCTCGGGCAGGCCATATTAGCGCTGAGCAGGGGGAATTTGATCCAGTCGGGCAGCCGGTGATTCAGCTTGACATTGTTGAAATACCGGATATGGAGCAGGGGATGAACCGGAAGGCTTCCGGGTTTATTGTGACGGGCATAGGAGGGAAGCAGCAGGGTCATTTCCCAACTGAGCTTTGTAATGATCTCGGCGAACAGCTGATGCCGCATGTCCAGTAAATGGCCTGATCCAACTTGTTCCTCCGGCAGGCAGAATGCAGGATCACATAGGATATAATATCGGGGGCGGATCCGGGTGAACAATGGGGCATGGGCAAAGCGGTTCACACACATGCAATCCCCCTCATTCACTACATCGTGGAATTTCTCGTAATCCGCATTCAGGGAAGGGCCGTTTCCCAGGATCATGATCCGTTTTCCAGCCAGGGCCTTCCGGTAAGCCAACCTATGCCGGAAACCTGATCTGCGCATATTACCCAAGGCCATTAAAATAGTTTCTGGGACGCTGAGGGAAGAGTGGTGTTCCTTTTGCATATCAGGAGTCTGCCAGGGTGATCAGGGAGCGAAAATTTCCCCTCCAGAGAAATTCCGCATACTCCCATTGGTCCGGGGTATCCAGGTCCACGCTGTACTTAGGGTCCATGACATATTTTTTTACGGTTCTGAATTCCCCGAAATTTTCATATTTAACCAGGCTTTCAGGTTTGATCAGGTATAATGATCCATTGTAGCGGTATACCCGGGGAGCGGATTGCCGGGTAGCAAAAGAAGTATCCCCTTTCGAAATCTTCAGACAACCCCCGTCGTTTTCCTCATACAGGTTAAAGTAAGGATTGGCTTCTGATTCGCAAACCGAGACCACCATGTCGGTGTTTTCCCCGAATAACCCATACGACTCTTCCAAATGCTCTTTTTTCCGGAATGGAGAAGTGGGCTGCAACAGCACGACACAATCATAATGTCTGCCTGCGGCCTGGTAATGCCGGAAGGCATGGCGGATGACGGCATAGCTCCCCGCATGGTCCGTAGCCAGGTATGCCGGCCGGATGAAGGGTACCTTTAGCCCGATCTTCTTGGCACTGCGGATGATGTGCTCGTTATCCGTGGACAAACAAATATGCTCATCTCCCGTGAACTGGCGGGCAAAGCTGATGCTGTAATGCAGCAGGGGCTGTTCTCCAAGCATTTTTATGTTCTTTCCCGGAATACCCCGGGACCCCCCCCTGGCAGTGATGATGAACAAGGTATCCATACTCAGAGTTTCAGGTGTTTGATGTCTTCCTGCGCTTTCAGGTAATCCTGCATTTTGCCAATATCCAGCCAGTACCCCAGGATCGGATAATGGGTGATCGTTCTCCCTGTTTCCAGGGCTTTTTCCATCAGGTCCGTAATGTCAAAATATCCGCCTTTCGGAACCAGGTCCAGCAGGGATTTTCTGACCAGGTAAATTCCCGCATTCGAATAATAGGTATAGGTAGGTTTTTCCGCCAGGGAGACCACTTTGTCCTGACCATCGGTTTCCAGTATGGCATAGGGAACCTCAATATTATACAGGGAGGAAGCCACACAGATATCAGATCCATTTTCCAGGAAGGTTTGGTAAAAATCCGCAAAATCAATCGTGGTCAAAAGGTCTGCATTCATAATCAAAATATGTTGCTGATGCAGATCGGAAATCAGGCTTACCGAGCCAATGGTGCCCATGGGTTCCGGTTCCTCGATATACCGAATGCGCAGGTTCCTGGAACTTCCATCCCCAAAATAGTTGCGGATCTGGTCTCCCCGGTAATGGATACTCAGGTGGATTTCCGTGATCCCGAAACGGATCAACCGGTCAATATTATGTTCCAGGATAGGCTTTGATCCGATCTTCAGCATGGGCTTGGGCAGGTCTGCAGTTAGGGGCAGCAGCCTTTTTCCCTGGCCACCGGCCATCAGGATCACATCCAGGGGTAATGGGGCTCCCAGTTCCAGGTCCAGGACGGAAACCAACTCCTGACTCCCGTTGATCACGGGAATGAAACGGATATGCGCTTCCCGGAATGATTCCAGCACAGAACCGGATGGGTTGGCACCGGTGATAAAATGGCAGGGGAAATGGATGACCCGGGATATCGGGTCATCCATGGCAACGCCCAGTAAAAAACCCCGGCGGATATCTCCGTCAGTGACGGAACCCAGCAAATGGTGATTTTCCCCTGTGGCGAAAAGTACGGCGTTGACCAGGCCCAGGCTGTTAAGCTGTTCCATGGCTTGCCTTACCGTGGCTGATTCCGGGATGGTATATCGAATCCACTGCACCATTTCACTTGTCATAGAATGATTTTTGGATATCCTCCAATTCCCTGAACCGCAATAAGGTCTTCAGGATATGGCCTGCCGCATCCAAGCGGCTATATGGATTTTTTACCTTCCGGATAAAAGTAGCGAAATCTGCGGACAGGGCCTTGTTGATTCCCCGGATGATGGCCTGTTTATCCAGCCCGGTATGAATCACGCTGGCTGCAGCGATCCGTCCTTGCTGGCGGTTTCCGATATCTACAGCAGGCACCGGTATGGAGGGCGCTTCGACAATGCCGCTGGACGAGTTGCCGACCACGGCACTGACCTGGTGCAGCAGGGACAGGTATCGTTGCTGCCCCAGAGAAGGCAGGACCCTGACCTGCCCGGGATGTCTGAAGGCAAACCGGTCGGCCATCCGGATGATGGCATGGCCGCCTGCATCGGCATTGGGATAAGTCAGGATGATGGATATGGGCATCAGGGTTTCCAGGGCATCCAAAACAACCCGGAACTGTTTTTCCGCAGGCACTTTATCCAGGGTGACCGGATGAAAAGTGACCAGCAGGCTGGGAACCGACAGATCCAGTTCCAGTTCCTTTTCCAGTTCTTCCCGGGTACTGGGTTTTAGCCGGCGGATATTATCAATCCCCAGGGCACCTACATTAAATACCCGGGATGGGCTTTCCCCGAGCTGGATCACCCGGTTCCGGTAAGTTTCGGTGGCGGTAAAATGCAGGTAGGAGAGTTTGGTTACCGCATGTCGGAACGCATCATCAGTGGCTCCCTGCGTCAGCTCCCCGCCGCTGATATGGGCAATGGGAATGGCAGCCAGGTGCGCAGCGACAGCCGCACAGAGTATTTCATAGCGGTCCCCCAGAAGGATCAGCCAGTCAGGCTTTAATCTCCCAAAAGCCCTGGACAATCCGCTCAGGGCTATTCCGGCTGAAGCGGCGATATCCAGGGGGCTTTCCCCCTTCACCTGAATGTCCACCCTGGCCTTTATTGGAAAACCATCCTGGGTGATCTGCCGGGAAGTCTTCCCGAATGCGGCAGACAGGTGTGATCCGGTGACAATCAGCTGAAGGTCCAGCAGCGGATGATCCCGGATCAGGCTGATCAGCGGTTGAAGCAGGCCATATTCTGCCCGGGTACCGGTTACCACGGCTATCTTGGTGTTCATGGACAATCAGATTTCAATGCATTCATCTGCTGCAAAATCCCGGTTAGCCTCCATCCCCAGGACCTCAAACCATTTCATCGGTGAAATGCCGATTCCCGGTCGCTTGACGGTGATATTTTGTTCCGTGAAACGCTCTCCCCGGAAAATCGCCTGGGCAGCCACGATACTTTTGCGGGCAATGGCTTTATTTTTCATTTCGGACGGACTGGTCTCCTTGATGCCACTGCCCATGGCCAGTTCAATATGGCGGATGGCGTTCACCATACTTTCCAGTTCACCGGGGGACAGCGAAGCCTGGTGATCCGGGCCTGGTAATGTCTTATCCAGGGTAAAATGTTTTTCGATCACCACGGCTCCGAGCGCAACGGCTGCCACGGCAGCTTCAATGCCGGGGGTATGGTCGGAATACCCCGTCCTTACTTCCAGGTCCCTGGCCATGGTTACCAGGGCCCTGAGGTTAGCATCTTCAAAGGGGGTAGGATATTCGGTATTGCAGTGAAGCACGATGATGTTTTCGCGGCGGGCCCCATGGCTCAGGAGGATTTCCAGGGCTTGTCTGATCTCATCCAGCGTAGCCATCCCGGTAGACATGATCAGCCGGGGGAAAGAGCGGGCCATCCGGATCAGGTATGGCAGGTTAATGATCTCCCCGGATGGGATCTTACCGTACGGCATTTGCAGTTCCCGGAGAAAATCAATGCTGGGCAGATCAAAGGGAGTGGATAAAAAAATGATGCCCCGTTGGTCCGCATGGATTTTCAGTTCCCGGAACTGGTCAAAGGAGAGTTCCAGCTGACTGACCATGTCCAGCTGACTCTCCGATTTCCCCGTGCTTTGCTGCTGGTAATCGGCTTTGGGGGCAAAGCGGGAAATCCCCTCCCTGGCAATAAAAGTCTGGAATTTTACGGCATCCGCCCCGGCAATCTTTGCGGTATCAATCAACTGACGGGCAAGATCCATTTGCCCATTATGGTTCACGCCCGCTTCTGCAATAATGAATACCCGCTGCATGGTTCCTGAGGTCCTTTATGGTTTTTTAATTCCACTGAGTTGAGCGGGGATTTTTTCCCAGCCTTCAAACCGGATGGCCCGGTCATCGATCCATACATCCCCGGTAGGTTTGCCCATCACCAGCTGATGATAGGGGATCTGGTGCCGCTTCAGCCAGTCGGCAGTCATTTCGAATTCCTGCCAGCCCCGGGCCGAATAAATGATGAGGGTATGTCCTTCTTTGTAGAGCCGGTCCAGCTGCTCGGCAGCTCCGGCCATAGGCTGGGCCAGGCTTCGGCTGAATTGTTTTTCCTCAGAGCAAATGGTCCCGTCCAGGTCAATGATTATCTGCATAAAAATAGAATTCCCGGAAAGCCCGGGTCATGATCACCTGCTCCTTCCAGTTGTCCATGGGTTCATTGGGCCGGTGTAAAAAATCATTCACCAGGTATGCCGCCATGTCTGCCCCTGCAGCCATGGAAGTCAGGACACCGCCTCCCAGCCTGGGATTGATCTCCATGATGAATACCTTACCGGTATCCTGCTCCTTCAGGAACTGCAGGGTCAGGGGTCCCCGGAATATCCCTGTTTGCAGGATATTCCCGCAAAGTCGGAGCACCGCAGGCTCCCTGACGGTGATCGATTTGGTAGCTTCCCCCCCATGCACTTCCAGCCTTTTCCGGGGCACCAGGGCGATGATCCTTCCATCCGGATCCACATACCCATCCACGGAATATTCATCCGCTTTCAGGTATTGCTGGATCAGGTATTCCTCCGATGCATGCTCCCGCCTGAACGTGGCCAGGTCCGCCTCATGGTGCAATATAATTATTCCCTGACTGGCGGAGCCAAAACGGGGCTTGGCAATCCGGGGGTAACTTCCCTCATGGGGCGGCACCGCAATACCCTGGGCGGTGAACCAGTGGTCTGCCTGTATTTTGTCATACATCAGGTCACAGGTGGTTTTCGGGCTGACCGGAATGAATACCTGCGGAGTCAGCCCGGACAGTAAGGCTGCTACCCGGATGGCCGGATCAACAAATGGCAAAACCATGCCAATATGATACTGGCTAATCCGATTTTTCAGGTCATCCATCAACCCGGGGTCATTCCATTTCAGGCCGATGATCACCGTAGCCAGGGAAGCGATGGGTACATAGGGGTCCAGCTCATAGGAATAAAGCTGTACCTCAAGTCCCATGGCCTTTCCGGCTTCCACCAACTTCTCCGCCATGGAGACCCGTTTGGCCCCGCCGAGAAAGAGTATGTTCAGCGATTCACCCATGATAAAACTGGTTGACGGCCCGGATCACTTCCTGCTGTTGCCCTTCTGTCAGGTGGGTGGAACAGGGAATGCTGATGGCATGTGCATACAAATCGTCTGATTGATGCTCCCTGGTAATAAACAGGGATTGGCGGAAGGGGGGAAGCCGGTGCATGGGCACCCAGAGCGGCCTGCATTCAATTTCCTGTAGTTTCAGGAATTGCCGAAGTTCCTGCAGCCTTGGCACATACAGGGTATAAAGCCAGTGATTGGGTGAACCCTTATCCGGTATCTGCTGTCTCCGGAAACCGGGTAAGGACCCCAGGGCTTCATCATATATGACAGTGATCTTTTTTTTATGGTCCAGGAATGCGGGCAGTTGCTCCATCTGGGCCATTCCCAAAGCAGCAAGCAGATTGACCATCCGGTAATTATACCCCACCTCATCATGATAATACTCATCGGGACTGGCCTTGGCCTGGGTGGTCAGGTGCCTGGCCCGGTTGGCCAAGGATTCATTGGCCGTGATGATCATCCCTCCGCCGCCGGTGGTGATGATCTTGTTGCCATTGAAGCTGAGGCAACCCAGGAGCCCGAAGTTCCCTGCCTGTTTCCCCGCAAACTGGCTCCCCAGGGCTTCCGAGGCATCTTCAATCACCACCAGGGAATGGGCAGCGGCAATCCTCATCAGCCGGTCCATATCGCCGCAATTGCCCAGGATATGCACCGGTAATATGGCGGCTATCCGGGTTTGGGTTGCCCGGTGAAAGCAATGGTTATCCCTGACCGAAGTTTGATTTTGCAGGAAATCTTCCAAAAGTCCAAGGTCCATCTGCCAGGTATGCGGATCAATATCCATCAGCAAAGGTGCTGCCTGAACATAGCGGACTGCATTCACCGGTGCCACAAAAGTGAGGTCAGGAACGATGACGAGATCTCCAGGAGATACTCCCCCCAGCAGCAGGCTGATATGCAACGCGGTGGTTCCGCTGGAAGTGGCCACGGCGTGGGCAGCTCCGCAGAAGGAGGCTACCGACTTTTCAAAACGGCCCACATAGGACCCGGCCGAAGATACCCATCCGGTGTCCAGGCAATCCTTCAGATACTGCCATTCATTACCCGACAGGTTGGGGGATGACAGGGGGATCATACGTTAAAAATATCGGTTTTATATCGGGACAGGTTTTCTTTATCCCTGAACCAGGCCACCGTTGCGGCCAGCCCTTCCTCCAGGCTGACCCCCGGACACCATCCGGTAAGCCGAGACATTTTTCCGGGATGGCCCAGGAGCCGGTCCACTTCACTGTTTCCCGGTCTGATCCGGGTATGATCCCCAATGACTTTTGCCCCCGGCCGGATGATCCGGATAATCTTTTCCGCCAGCTCGCCGATGGTAATTTCCCGGCCGGAAGCCAAATTGATATTTTCTCCTGTAGTGTGGTCTGAACTGGCGATGGCGATGAACCCTTTTACGGTATCTTCCACAAACAGCAAATCCCGGGTAGGGTGCAGGGATCCCAGTTTTACTTCCTCCTTGCCTTCAAGCAGCTGGCTGATGATCGTGGGAATGACCGCCCGGGCAGACTGACGCGGGCCATAGGTATTGAAGGGCCTTACGATGGTTACCGGCAGCCCGAAACTCAGGTAAAAGGAATCCGCCAGGGCGTCTGCAGCGACCTTGGTGGCCGCATACGGGGACTGGGGTTGCTTCGGATGCTGTTCATCAATGGGGGTATACTGTGCCGTGCCATAGACTTCGGAAGTGGAAGTGACCAGGATCCTGGAAGTCCCAAGCTCCCGACCGGACTGAAGCACATGAAGGGTGCCTTTCACATTGGTATCCAGATAACTGTCCGGAGCCTGATAACTATAGGGAATTCCGATTAGGGCAGCAAGATGAAATACCAGGTCCATCCCCGTCATGGCTTTTCTGACCAGGGCGGGATCCCGGATATCCCCGGCCATGATCTCCAACTGGCCAAGCTGCAGGGGGGATAGGGTATCCAGCCAGCCCCAGGAGTTAAAGGAGTTATACCACACAAAGGCCCTGACCAGGGCTCCTTCCATCAGCAATCGTTCCACCAGGTGGCTTCCGATGAATCCGTCAGCACCGGTGACCAGCACTTTTTTCCCTTTCATTTCCATGGTATCCCCAGATAAAGTGCACAAAAATAATCAGAACAATCCGGAAAGCCCAAGTTTAATCCCTGGGGATAATTCATCATCCAGGGTTAATATTTCACAGATTTGGAAACTCATCTTTGCCAGGAATCCGGATATGCTGGATGACCCAAATCATGGCTGCACGAACATGCGGAGGTAATTGCACCTCCGGCAAAGGGGACTGTATGGGTAGCAGTCTTTCGGGAAGGAGCAAGACCGGGGTTCATACCAGCATCGGATGACCTGCTGCCGGATTCCCGACATGGTTTCCGCTGCGTGAAATCCGGGAAATCGGCCAACCTATCCCATGAAAACGGTTACCCAAAAAACACTCCGCAAATGGCTTCAGCACCGCCATGGCAAATTTTCTGAAGGAAAAATGGCTGGCCAATTTGCCATGATATGGGGTAACGGAATGATTTCAACCGGTTTCCTGATTCCCAATATCCCTGTGCAGGGGCCTGATCAGCCTCATTCCGTCCCTTCATTTTGTCTATCTTTGGCGCTATTATTCACCAAATCCCCGGGCTGTTCAAATATGGGATTAATCTCCAATTCCCTGGATTCCCTGAGTCAAAAATTATTCAATCCGGTTTACCGGGAATGGATCTACCTGAACAGCAGGTATTATGCGAAAAGGGCTGAATCCCCCTTCAGGGTCCGTTTCATGGGCTTTCAGTTGGAAGTTACAGACGGAGCTTCCTTAGTTTACCAGTTCAAGGATATTTTTTACCGGCAGGAATACCATTTTCCCTGTAATACTTCCGATCCGGTCATCCTGGATTGCGGGGCCAATATTGGACTAGCCTGCCTGTATTTCAAAAGAGCTTTTCCCGGTGCCCGGATCATCGCCCTGGAAGCCGACCCCAGGATCGCAAAAATGCTAAGCCATAACCTTCAGCTGAACGGTTTTAAGGATATTGAAGTCATCCCCAAGGCAGTCTGGATCCATAACCAGGGCCTTGAGTTTATGGCGGATGGCGCAGATGGCGGGCATATCAGGGACCTGTCCGGCAATTCCGGGATCAGGGTTCCCAGCATCAGGCTGGCGGAGATCCTGGAGGGCCAGCCCCGGATTGACTTATTGAAAATGGATATCGAAGGAGCGGAATCTGTCGTGCTGGCCGATTGCGGTGAGCGGCTGCAGCGGGTTCGTCATCTCTATGTCGAATATCATTCCCGGGCGGGGGAGCCACAGCAACTGGGGAATGTACTCCACCTGCTGACCGAGCAAGGTTTCCGGTACTTTGTTTCTTCCGTCAATCAGGAAATCCATCATCCCCCTTTCCCGGAAATATCCCCGGGACAGATCGATCTGCAATTGCATATTTTTGCCCATAAATGCTGACAATACCTCCATAATGCGAGGCTTTTCCCATCTCTATTTCCAGGGCTGGAACCGGATTGCGGACCTGGTTCAGCCCGGGGCTGTGATCCTGCTGTATCACCGGGTGATCCTTAGGGAGCATGACCCCCAGCAGCTGGCCGTCAGTCCGGATCATTTTTACGACCAGGTCAGCTTCCTGAAGAGCCATTATCATCTTTGTATGGTCGAAGAATTCAGTTCCTTGGTAATGCGTAAAAAACGCTTTCCTCCTAAATCATTACTGATCACTTTCGATGACGGCTATGCGGATAATTTCCTATCGGCCCTGCCCGTGCTCTCTTCGCTGGGGGCCCAGGCCCTTTTCTATATAACCACCTCCCGGATCGGATCTGACCGGGAACTTTGGTGGGATGAACTGGAACGGGTGCTCCTGGCCACTGCTGTTTTGCCGCCACAACTCAATATAGACATCGGAAAGCATCCCTTATCCCGTTCAATTCATGGAGATGGCGATCGGCGGAAAGTGTACCGGGAACTCCTGGAGCTGTTGCGATATTGTTCCCCTGAACTCATCGAGGCAACCCTGGCTGCCCTGGTCCGCTGGTCCTCCTGCGGGGAGCAGGGCAGGCCAATGAACCGGATGATGAATCCAACTGAAATCAGGGAGTTAGCCAGCAATCCTTCGGCCGTCATCGGTTGCCATACCCATCGTCATCCTGCCCTGGGCATGCTCCCATATGAAAAGCAATACCAGGAGATCAGCCAGTCCAGGAAAATCCTGGAAACCCTTATTGGGAGCCCCGTCAGGCATTTTTCCTATCCCTTTGGATCCAGGAAACTGCTGGGGAACAAACGTTGTTATAACCGGGACAGCGTCCGGGCCTGCAGGGAACTGGGATTTGACCTGGTTACGGCCAATTATCCCGGACAGGTACATACCTGGTCCAACCGGTTCACCCTGCCCAGGCAGCTGGTGAGGAACTGGGACAATAAGGAATTTTCATCAGCCATAAGCGAATTTTTCCATCAATAACCCCATCCATTGAAAATCCTTTTCATCAATAAATATGATATTACCGGTGGGGCGGCCATCGCTGCCAGGCGGATCAGCGAGGCCCTGATCAGCCAGTTTGGAACAGAAAACCTGTTCCTGGTCGGCATCCGGAAATCCCGGGATCCCCAGGTCAGGGTCAGCCGGAAAAAGGGCTGGCAGAATAATCTGGAACGGGGACTGAACAGGTTAACTTCCTGGTTGGGCTTACAGTATTATTATTTCCCCCTGTCCACTCCCCGGATCAGGATGGAGGTGAAACAATTCCGGCCTGATATCATCTGCCTCCACAATATTCATGGGGGGTATTTTGATACCCGTCTCGTCCGGGAACTAAGCGAAATCGCTCCGGTGATCTGGACCCTCCACGATATGTGGGCCTTTACAGCAAATGCCGCACATACTTTCGGGGAGGAAAGCTGGAAGAAAATGCAGGCTGGACCGGATGAGCACCGGAGTTTCCCGCAAACCGGCCTTAACCGGGGAAAGGCGTTGATCAGGCGAAAAAAAAATATTTATGCCCGCAGCCGGCTCATCCTGGTCTGCCCTTCCCGCTGGCTGCAGGATATGGCCTGCCAGAGCCCGGTACTGGAGGGAAAGCGGATCGAGTATATCCCCAATGGAGTTGACCTGGTCCGGTTCTGTCCCGCGGACCGGGCCCTGGCCAAAAAAAAACTGGGCATCGATCCAGCCCGGACCGTCCTTACTTTTTCAGCCGAAAAGCTATTGAGCAGCCCTTATAAAGGCGGCCTTGATCTCCTGGAAATCCTCCGGGACCTGGACAACCAGTGCGGTAATCAGCAGCTACATGCCCTGATGATCGGAAAAGACCGGCTACCGCTGGATCTGAAACAAATGACCCATACCAATACCGGTTACCTCGATCAGGAAGCCCGGATGATCCAGTGTTACCAGGCCACGGATATTTTCCTATACCCGACCCGGGCCGATACATTACCATTCAGCCTGATCGAAGCCTCAGCCTGCGGGGTGCCCGGTATCAGCTACGATGTAGGCGGTTGCCGGGAGATCATCAGGGACAAAATCAGCGGTCACCTGATCCCTCCTTCAGACCGGCAATCCTTTGTACAATGCACCCTGAATCTGGCAGGCGATGCAGCACTCCGGGAAAGTTTTTCCAGGTCCGCCAGGGAAACGGCGGTTACCCGCTTTGATATCCGCCGGACTGCCCAGGCCTATCATGACCTTTCTCTTGAAGCCTTAATGACTTAATGACTTAATGCGCCCATGATATGACGATCCCCTCCAGCCCCCTGATCAGCATCATTACCGTATGTTATAATGCAGAAAAACATATCGAAAACACCATTCAAAGCGTGGCTGCACAGACTTATCCGCATATCCAATATATCCTTGTCGATGGAGGTTCCACGGATCATACCCTGGAAATCATTGGCAGGCACGGGGCTACGGTAACCAAACTGATCCCCGGGCCGGACCAGGGACTTTATGATGCCATGAACAAGGGAATGAACGCAGCCGATGGGGATTACCTGCTTTTCCTGAATGCGGATGATCAGCTGGATACACCGACTATCCTGGAAAAGATATTTTCATCCTGCACTGGAGCGGATGTCTATTATGGAGAAACGATTTTTATAGATGAATCCGGAGTGGCCAGGGGCCTGCGTTCCGTCCGGACCCCGCACCGGCTGCCTGCCCGGCTGGACTGGAAAAGCCTTCAGATGGGGATGAGTGTGTCGCACCAGGCATTTATCATCAAAAGCATATTGGCTGTACCCTTTGATACCAGATACCAGGTTTGCGCCGATATTGACTGGATGATCCGTTGCTTAAAAGCCTGCAAACTGACCTGCAACACCCAGCTGGTGATCAGCCGGTTCACCGAAGGGGGCATGTCCAAAAAAAATCAGCGCTTAGCCTGGAAAGAGCGATATATCATCCTGGCCCGTCATTACGGGATCATCCCCAACCTGATTAACCATGCAGGGATCGTACTGCGTTGGCTGACCGGCCCCAGGTATTGATTATGCGGACCCCGGTAGGCCGGTGGCCGGCTGGTCCTTCCCTGCCCCTTGAACTTTCCCTGATTCCCGGATGCTGAAAAATATTCCCCACGCAAATAACAGGATAAGCAGCAGGGAGGAGAAAAAAGAGATCCGCTGACCCAGGAAATACACGTCAGGATGGAAATGAAAAACGACCTGATGTTTCCCCGCAGGAATGCGCAGGCCCCGCAGGGCATAGTCCACCCGGAAGATCGCCGAGGGCTGGCCGTCAATATAGGCTTTCCAGCCAGCCGGATAATAAATTTCTGAAAAGACCCCGAATCCCGCCTGGGAGTTGTCCGAAGCATAATAAAGATCATTCAGGCTGTACCGGGTCAAATGGATATAGGAACCGGAATCCTTTGCGGGTTCCAATCCCTGCAGCTCAGGGGCAAAACGCCTGTCGATGATTGCCGAATCCAGGGGGTTGAAATCGGTCAGGGACAGGATTTCACTGTTGGCATCCGCAGCCCAGTGGATGCCTTTTACGAACCAGGCATTCCCGCAGGCAGCAGGGTTGGGTACCGGTGCGGCAGCTGGATTGATGATGAAGTATTTCGTGTTCAGCAAATTCAGGACCGGTGATGAGCTGAACAGGCCGATGGTGGAAGAATCCTTGGCTCCGGGACCCTGCAGGATGGTCAGCATATGCTGGATAGCGGGCTCGAGCTGAAAATCGATCAGGTCCTGATAACGCCAGAGTTTGGCCGGGCTGTACCCCCCAACCGATTTATGAAAATAGGAGGTCAGGGCATCGTTGAAAATACCAGTTGCCCCCAGGCTGAGATTGAGCACCCGGTAATCAGGATCGGGATCCTGATCAATGAGCTGATCTGCCTGGGAAGGCTGAAAGACCCCGGCCTGCTGGTCGGAGTCCAGGAACTGATCATTGTTCAGATACCGCTTGTCAACCTGGATCAGGTCAATCAGCAGTAATAGGGAAATAAGGCCTGCGAATACCTTGCCACCGACCTTGTTTTTAATGAATGCCCAAAGCAGCAGCGTGGCCAGTAGGACCAGGAGAATAGACCTCAGCCCATCGGCATGCAGCAGGGTGGTCCGGTCCGTACGCAGGGCATGCATGATCTGCTGCACCACCGGCGTATTGCCACCCAGCATACTTTCCAGCTGGGGATCCCTGGGGCTGCTGAAATCTCCCATAACCCCGCTGAGGATCACCAGCAACAAAGTGCCGGTGACCAGCAAAGCCTTTCGCACGGCTTTCCAGGGCAGCTGTTTTTTTTCTACGGATATTAAAATTTCCTGGAGGGCCCAGCAAGCCAGGATGACAAAGGTCAACTGGGGAATGATCAGCGCCATGGATGGAGCCCTGAACTTATTATAATACGGCAGGTGGTAAAATAAAAAGTCATTCAGCACTGGAAAGTTTTTTCCCCAGCTGAGCAGGAAACCAATTCCCGTGGCGGCCAGGAGCCACCACCTGTGCCAGCTCCTGACCAGGAAAAAAGATAATATGAATAAAAAACAGATGACTGCCCCGAAATATACCGGGGTGGTACCCGGTTGCGGCCCCCAGTAGTCAAATGATGATCCGATATTGGCAGACAGATTGCCGGCCTGTTCAGGTTGCTGACCAGCAGCAACCAGGGTTTTGTACAGTTCAGATGAATTGGCGAAATCTGCACTGGATGCTGGTCCGCCAACGATATCCGGAACCAGGACAGAAAAGCTTTCCATCTTACCCATGCTCCAGGCATAGGCATAATTGATGTCCAGGCCCCCGTTGGCTACCGAAGTATTATACTGATTTTGCAGGGTGATCTCCGAGCGGCTACCCCGGGTGGAATACCGGACAAATTGCTTGGTGACCAGCAGGTTGTCTGAAGAAGGGAGGATGGCCAGGATAGCCACGACTGCCAGGACTGCCGAAGCCTTGAAAAATTGGGGAATCTTTCCCTCCCGGTAACTCCGGATGGCTGCAGCTACCACCAGGCAGGCAATGATGATCAGGGTATAGTACATGATCTGCAGGTGGTTGCTGTATACCATGAGCCCAGCAGAAATCAGGGTAATCGCCCCCCCCAGGATAAATTTTCCGCGGTAGGTGACCAGGATCCCTGCCAGGACAGGAGCTACATAAGCCAGGGTCATGATCTCGGTCACATGTCCGGCACCGATCAGGATAATATTGAATGACGACAGTCCGAAGGCCACTGCACCAAAGACCCGGATCCAATACCGGAAATCCAGTACACACATCAGTACATAGAATCCCAGCATGGCCAGGAACAACATATTGAGCGGGGAAGGCAGGAACAAGGTGATTATTCTTTCCACATACACCATCAGGTCCGAAGTGGGGCCGGTATAGGTCACATAAGTGGGCATCCCGCTGAACATGCTGTTGCTCCACAGGGGATGATGGCCGGTCTGGGCAAAATAATCCCTGGCCTCCTTGGTCATGCCCCTGACCTGGGTCATATCGCCCTGGCTAAGCACCTTCCCCTGAAGGACCGGGCTGAAATAAATCACCCCCAGCGCAATAAAGATCAGGATGGCCACTATATGGGGAAGCAGGATTTTTTTCCAATCCCGGGACGGAAGCTGGGCTTGTTCCCCGGGAAAAAAGACAGGTGCTCCCAGGCTGGAATCGTAATTTTTCCGTTTGGCCGGGTCGCTTAATACCGAATAGGCTTCAGTGACCTGTGCAAAAATAGCTTTGGACAGCAGTTTACGATCCTGTTGTTGCCTTAATTTCCGGTAAGCCGAAACAATCATCTGCCGGGAAGCATTCCTGGGAACTCCCAGGATATCATAATAATCCTGCTTTGCCATGAAAATATTTTATCAGACCGAGGTCTGGGTGATTTTAATTTTGCATTATCGCCCAGGCCATGATTTACTCATCCGTATGATTGAATTCCTTAGTTGAAGGCGTAATGTAAAAGAAGGACAAAAATATTATTTTTGCTCCATATATTACATTCGGATGAATATCCGTTAGGATTATTTATCCCTGTTTAAGGCCCGGATCAATTCCTGCAAATCCAGGATTCAAAGAAAAAGAAACCGATGAAGAAGAAAAAATGGATCATTTATCTTTTTGCCTTATTGCTGACCGGAGCTTTTTCCCGCTGTACAAAAAATAATTCCCGGTTTAGGGTTACCAGTATCCTGACTGCGGATATCAATGGCAATAGCTCTTTCTCTGCCAAAATGATTTCAGGCAAGCTGGACACCATTGGCGGAGAACCCGTGTTGGCATTAAGCGGATTTCTATCCAGCTCCGATCCCACGGGGTTCACATTGATCATGGATTTTCCCCTGCAAACCCTGCAGGCGGATACCTTTACTGTTTCGGGTGTGGATTTCAATGATATCAACTATAACCTGAAAGGCGCCTTATTTGTGGCTGATCCGGGTAACGGAGGCTCGGGATCAATCAATCTGACCAGGGTCAGTCCTATCCATGCCGCCGGTACTTTCCAGGGCATCCTGGCTGATGTGACCGATAGTACTCAAATCATGACGGTTACGGGGACCTTTAATATCCAATTCTGAATAAACAGCGGTATTCCAGGTCAACCTTCCCCTATGCGCTGGTTATTGTTCTTCTCCCGGGTAGCCTTACTGTGCAATGGATGTTTTGCGGCCGGATTGGCGCTGCGGTATGCAGGTTTAGCCATTCCGATGAATAACGGGGTGATCAAAACCATCCTTATCCTGGGCTTTATTGCCGCGATCCCTGCCAATCTGCTGGTTGCCCTGATTGCCCTTTTCCTGATTTCCAGCAGCAGGTTAGCATTACCGTTGATCCCAAAATGGATTTCCCTGGTCAACCTGGGTTTGCTGATTATTGAATCTGTATACTGGCTGCTGTGGTTTAGCCGCTGAATCCCCAATAATTATTATGCGGGAAGCCTGCGTTTCAACATCCCTGCAACCACTTTGTCAATGGGGAGGGACACTTTATCCTCATTAAAGTCTTTCCAGTCCATCCAGCGCAGCGCTTCCACCTGGACCGCATCCCGTGGGACCCGGAAATCAAAAGGCTGGATAATGGTCCTGGCGGTAAAAGGAGTCGTGGGCTGTACCAGATAATATATGGAGATGATCTGGGATAGTTCATCAAAAGCAGAAAGCTGAAAAAAATCCGTGGTATAGACATGCTCCCCCGCTTTAATCTGCTGGCCGGTTTCTTCGAGCCATTCCCGGGTTAGGCATTCCCGGGTGCCTTCCCCGAATTCCAGTCCTCCACCGGGGAATTTGGTGTAATAACCGCCCCGGATATATTCATCGCTCAGGAGGATTTGCCGGTCCGCGTTGATCAGGATTCCATAGACCCTGACATTGAACCGGTGCGGTAGTACAGGTTGCATGGGCATTAATCCAGGTTAATTTCTCCTTGGAAAACAAAGGTAGCCGGGCCGCAAAGCCAAATCTGCCGGAACTCCTGGTCTCCGGTTTTATCGTATTTCACTTCCAGGTCTCCGCCCCGGGCATGGACCGGGATGATATAGGTCCGATGCTCAGGTCCTCCCGCCGCTAAGGCAGCAGCCGTCACTCCCGTCCCGCAGGCCAGGGTCTCTGCTTCGACTCCCCGTTCATAGGTGCGGATATGCAGGCCTTCCAATCCCCCGGAAAGGAAATCCACATTAATGCCTTCCGCGGCAAACTCTTCGCTGTACCTGATCCGTCGGCCTTCCAAGACCACATCAACCTGCTCCAGGTCATCTACAAACTGCACATAGTGCGGGACCCCGGTATTGAGGATGACCGCCCCATGATAGGATTTGATTCCGGATACATCCCGCATGTGGAGATCGATGCGGCCATCCTCCAGAACCCTGGCCTCATGCGCCCCATCACCAGCCAGAAAGAAAGCCTTTCGGGGGATGATTTGCAGTTTTTGGGCAAAGGCGACCAGGCATCTTCCCCCATTCCCGCACATTTCGGCAAGCTTTCCATCTGCATTAAAATACTCCATACTGAAATCATATCCGTTGCAGGTACCCAGCAGGAGCAACCCATCTGCTCCGATTCCAAACCTGCGATCGCAAAGAGACTTTATCCCGGAGGGGGAAAGGGAATAATGGCCATCCCGGTTATCCAGCAAAATGAAATCATTTCCTGCCCCCTGATATTTATGGAAACGGATGAACATGGGGTTAGGCAGTTTAGTTTAATATAAAAATATGCGCTGACCGTGATTTATCCTGGTTTGTATCAGCAATTAACAATGATTTCCAGGCAATGACGGATCATTTTATCGGTATCCCCCGCTATATCTGCACTGAACTGCCTGGTGATCCGGTTAGCTACCACCGTGCTGACCGAAAGGCAATCATGTCCCAGAACCCGGCCCAGGCCATATATTCCGGAGGTTTCCATTTCAAAATTAACGATTCGCAGGTTACCATACAGGAATGCCGGAAGTTTGCCCAGCAGGTAGGGAAAGGCCAGCTGACCTCTTAATGAACGACCCTGGGGCGCATAAAACCCGGGACTGGTCAGGGTAATCCCTGAATGGAATCCCTGGGTAAATTTAGCATCGAGCCATGCAGACACACCGGTGATATATGGAGCAGCTGCAGGACTGCGGATCCCCGTAAATTGGATAAAATGGTCAAGAATCTCTTTTTCCTCAGGGGTGTTCTCATACAGATAAAAATGCAATAGGCTGTCCAGGCCAAGGCCGAAGGATGTCTTCACCAGGGTGCCCGGAGAAAGGTCTTCCTGGAGTCCCCCGCAGGTACCCAGCCGGAAAATCTGCAGTTTGGTATGCTGCTCCTTGACCAGGCGAAGGTCCAGGTCTATATTAACGAGCGCATCCAGTTCATTGAGCACAATATCAATATTGTCTGTACCAATGCCCGTGGATATCACGCTAATCGGCTTTTTGCCGATCCTGCCTGTATGGGTGGTGAATTCCCGGTGAGCCGTTTTGAAGTCCACCTGATCAAAATACCTGGAGACCTCACTGACCCGCTGCGGATCCCCTACCGTAATCACCGTGGAAGCGAGGTTTTCCGGTCTCAGCCGGAGATGATAAACCGTTCCGTCCGGGGATAAAATAAGCTCAGATTCAGGGATCCTGGCCATGTTTGGTTTGCTTACTTGGACAAATATCCTGAAAATGCTACATTTGCCCATTCAAATTATGGTCTCGTGGCCGAGTGGTCAGGCGCAGGTCTGCAAAACCTTCCACAGCGGTTCGAATCCGCTCGGGACCTCCAATACAAGGATCCGATCAGGCAATCTATCCCTATTTATCCCCGGATGTTCCTTTTGGGAGCTGATTTTAAAGATTTATCCGTTTTTCTTTCCAGGCCTATCACCGCTTAAATTGGGAATGTCCAGGAAAAATCCAGAATAAGGGAGAAAGGAAGGCCCGACTATTGCCAGCCCACCCTGACAAGTCCCAGCTTCCTTGGATAAAATGGCCTTGATGGCCTATTTCACCATGGACTTTATTTAGAAACTATGGAAGGGCTCCACCCTAAAACATTACTCAAATACCTATCACATTTAATAATCATTGCCAAACTGGTCGGTTATCCTGGAGCGTTTTTTTATTTCTCCGATGGCTATGCATCCCCTAAAAGGCTTTCCTACAAGGAGTCTGGCCATAGTTATGAAAAAATGGTAGTTCGGGAATAAGAGCGGAGAAAGGATTGTCCTGGGGTTCTTTTTTTCTGTTAGGAACAAAGAAATTTTCCTGTCCTTGCTGAACCAGGATGTCTCTGTTGTTATCATTTACTTTACCGCAGCAATAAACATAATACCCTAGCCATTTTACCGTTTATACTACCTATACTTATTGTTATTTGGACACAGCTAATTTTTCCGTAAATTTGCACTCAATCCTCTATAATCCAGAAAAACTTTCCTAATTTTTAAAGTCCAGACTTATTTTCATCCAAAAAAAGCCTTCCATATTTGGTTCAAAAGAGAAAACCATGATTAAAGCTATACCTGTATTTTCCCGTATAGACCAGCGCGTATTTGCACTAACTGCAAAACTGATCCTGGGCCTGTTTCTGGCGGGAAGTTTCCCTTTGAAAGGCAGGGCAGAAAAAAACCGGATTACAGGAAATACCATTCAGGTTCCCCCGGTACACCAGGTAACAGGACATGTGCAGGATACCAGCGGGGTCATCCTGGTCGGAGTGACCGTTTCCGTCAAGGGAACCACCCAGGCTACTTCCACCGATGCCAACGGAAATTATATGATCCCTGTTTCTGATACCGATATCCTGGTATTTTCCTTTATAGGTTACCGGGAAGTAGAGGCCCCGGTGAAAGGACAAACGGTGATCAATATCACCCTGCAATCTTCCAGCCAGTCCCTGAGTGAGATTGTCGTGGTAGGATACGGGACCCAACAGAAGAAATACATCACCGGGGCAACGGCAACCATCAGCGGGGCCCAGTTATCCAAACCTCCGCTGCTGACGGCCACTCAGGCCATCCAGGGGCAGGTGGCCGGAGTGCAGGTGATTGGCAGCGATCAGCCTGGAGTAGCTCCCACGATCCGGATTCGGGGAACTGGCACCATGCTCGCAGGAGCCAATCCCCTGTATGTCGTCGATGGAGTCATCACCAGTGACATCACCAATATCAACACTGCCGATATAGCCAGCATGAGTATCCTGAAAGATGCTTCCTCTGAAGCTATTTACGGCGTCAGGGCAGCCAACGGGGTGATCATCATCACGACCAAGCAAGGTAAAAAGGGCAAAATGCAAATCAGTTATAACGCCTATGTAGGGGTCCATATGCCTGCCAACCTGGTCAAGATGGCTAACGCCCAGCAATATATCGATTATGTGCAGGCTTCCCTGGGACCGGCAGTATCGCCAACCGGATATTCCACAAACTGGTACAACCAGATCCTGCGCAATGGTATAGAGCAGAATCATTCGGTTTCCATATCGGGTGCATCTGCGAAAACCAGGTACCTGCTGGACCTGGGTTACTTATCGGATCAGGGCATCGTCATAGATAATGTATTTAAAAGGTTCACTTTGCGTTCCAACAATGAATTCGACCTGGCACCCGGGTTAACCCTGGGGTTAGATGCCGCTTATTCCAACGGGAACACCCAGAATGTCAACCTGGGAACTGCCTATAATGATGCGTACCGGGCAGCTCCCCTCATCCCGGCCATGATCAACGGAAAATATGGCAATACCTCTCTATTCCAGAATGTAGGCAACCCTATCCTGGATATCCAGGACAATAACAATAATACCCGCGATAACCACCTGGAGGGCTCGGGTTATCTGGAATATAAGCCGGTTCCCTGGCTTACCCTTAGGAGTGATATCAACGATGAACTGGATTTTAACAATAACCGCCTCTATAATGATCAATTCGCCGCTGACAACAATACTTTTGTTACTCCGGGAGGCAACCAAAGCAATAGCATCAGCAACCTCAGTGTCCAGGATAATTTCTTTTATCACTGGGTATGGGACAATACCGCAACCTTCCACAAGCAGTTTGGGCAGCATGATTTAACCCTGCTGGCTGGTACCACGGCTGAGGAATTCTTCTCCCAGTATATCCAGGGTTACCGCATGAATGTCCCCTCCAATCCCAATCTCTGGTACCTGAATGAAGGGGATGCCAATACCCAATCCAATTCCTCCAATGAAGAAAAATACACCCGCAATTCCTACCTGGGCAGGATCAATTACAGTTACGGGGGCAAATACCTGCTTACCGTAAATTTCCGGGCAGACGCCAGTTCCATATTTTCTGCAGCCCACCGCTGGGCTTATTCCCCGTCCATTGGTGCCGGATGGATTATCAGCGAAGAAAATTTCATGCGCAACCAGCATATAGTAGATTTTCTCAAACTCAGGGGATCCTGGGGCAGGGTCGGCAATGATGCCATCCCTCCGGATGCTTCTGCCATCACGGTTACCCCGAACCTGCCTTATTTTTTCGGTGGCAACGCCACCGGCGGAAGTGCCATCACACAGATCAAGGACCAAAACATCGGTTGGGAAGTCAATGATGAAACCGACCTGGGGATCGAGTTCAGCTCCTTGAAAGGAAAGCTGAGCGGCGAACTGGGATATTATAACAAACTGACCCAGAACGCCCTCATTTATGTGCTGGTGCCTGGTACCCTGGGCAGTCAGCCAAATCCCAACAGCAGTATACCGGCAGGATATGTGCTGACCAATGCAGCCAATATCTCCAATATCGGGGAAGAAGTTTCCCTGAAATGGAATGACCGGATCTCCCGGAAATTATCCTATTATATCAGCGGCAATATCACCTTCAATAAAAATAATGTCGTTGGACTCAACGGAGGGCAACCTTATATTGACGGACCGATCGGTGCTAATCAGCCGGATGTCACCAGAACAGACAATGGTCACCCGATCGGCAGTTTCTATGTGCAGAAGGTGCTGGGGGTATTCCAGAACCAGGCCGAGATTAATGCCTATACGGATTCCCATGGCATCATGCTGCAGCCTGGTGCCGTACCTGGCGATTTCAAATACCAGTTCAACAGCAACGGGATCCTGGATTCCGTATATGCAGGTTCCTATCAGCCTGTAGCCTATTACGGTTTCTCCCTGGGAATAACCTACGGTAATTTTGACTTCAGCCTGGATACCTATGGGAATTTCGGCAATAAGGTGTACAATGGGAAAAAGGCCTTTCGGCAGTCCTTCCTGGACAATGTAGAAGCCTCCACAGCCAATAACCGCTGGACCAATTCCAATAAGACCCAATCCGAGCCCAGGGCCAATGGGGGAGAGCTTCCTGCTTCCACTTATTTCGTGGAATCCGGATCCTTTTTCCGGGTGGACAATACCACCCTGGGGTATACGATTCCGGGGGACATCCTGAAACATACCCGGGCGATCAGCAGTCTGCGTATTTATTTCACAGCGGAAAATCCCCTGACCATCAAAAAATATAGTGGATTCACCGCCGAGCTGCCCGGAACACCCACTAATTCAGGGATCGAACTAAATGCCTATCCCACGGAAAAGACCTATGCACTGGGTGTGAATGTGGGATTTTAAAGGAATAAATCTGCCGATATGAAAAAACAAATTATCCGGATATTCGCCTTACTCAATGTCACGCTGGCTTGTTCATGCAGTAAAAGTTTCCTGAATGTCCCGATCCAGGGCCAGTCTTCCCCTGCCAATGACCCCCAGCTGGCGACCAACCTGGTCACCGGGGTATACAGCAGCCTGATTTACATAGATCCGGGAGGAGGATGGAATACCGATACCCATGGCATCAGCTTCATTGCAGCTACCAATATCATGTCCGATGATGCGGATAAGGGAAGCTTTGCCGGAGATCAGCCGGAAATAGGGGACTTGGATAATTTCACGGAAACGCCTTCCAATACTTTTGTGGCTGCCCTATGGAACGGGTATTACGCCGGAATCTCCAGGGCCAACAACGCCCTGGCTGCCCTGGCCATATCTCCTTTGGATACTGCCACGAAAACGGAATTGAGTGCGGAAGTCCGGTTTATCCGGGGATACTATTATTTCAACCTGGTCCGGTTTTTCGGCGGGGTCCCCCTGGTGCTTGGGGTGCCCACAGGTCCCCGCCAGGCAGATACTGATCCTTCCCTGGTCACCCGGGCTTCAGACAGCGATATCTATAATAAAGCCATTGTGCCGGACCTGCAGTTTGCTATGGACCATCTTCCGCTGCGCAGTGCCCAGGTGGTTGGCCGGATCACAAAAGGAGCAGCAGAAACCTTATTGGCCAAAGTATATCTGTACGAAAAGAACTGGCTCCAGGCCTTTAACCTGAGCCAGGACGTGATCAATTCAGCCCAGTATCAGCTCGTGCCCGATTATTCCACCATCTGGAGACAGGTTGGGGACAATGATGCGGAATCCATTTTCGAAATCGAAACCGGAGGCTATGGCAATACGGATGCCGGAGTACCCCTGTATTCAGAATGCCAGGGTCCCCGCAACAAGGGGGGTGTATGGAATAACCCCAATTTCAATGACCCCACGGGGGATCTCGGATGGGGATTCTGCACCCCGTCCCAAAGCCTGGTCAATGCCTATGAACCGGGGGATCTCCGAAAAGCTGCCACCATCATCACCATTAATCCTAATCCGTTGGCACCCAGCGGAGATACCCTTTGGGATGGGTTTGTCATTCCCAATATCAATAGCACCCAGAGTCCTTATTATAATTATAAGGCTTACCACAGTGAACGAAAAGACGGTATTGAAACGTTTTATGGTAACCGGGACCGGAAAGAAAAGAATATTCATATCCTCAGGTATGCGGAAGTATTGCTGATCAATGCAGAGTCGGCCAATGAACTGAATAATAGTTCAGTGGCTATTGCAGACCTGAACCAGGTGCGAAACCGGGCTGGCCTGCCAAATACGACTGCATCTGGTCAAACTGCACTGAGAACGGCTATCTGGCATGAACGGCATGTCGAACTGGCCTTGGAGCATGACCGGTTCTTTGATATTGTCCGGGAAGGCAGGGCGGCCCAGGTCATGCAAGCAGTTGGCAAAAATTTTGTACAGGGTAAGAATGAGGTTTTGCCGATTCCGGCCACCCAGATTGCATTAAGCGGGGGGAAATTAATACAAAACCCTGGTTATTAATAAATTAACATGTATATCCAACCATTTTCATTTAACTAAAATCCAAAACAAAAAACAAGACTATGAAATCAAAATTCAAAAATTTAGGGTATTACGTTGCCGGGACCATGCTTTTGGGAGGCCTGATGTTCAGTTCCTGTAAAAAAAATTCCAGCCCTAGCCATGCAGGACCAAAACCACCGACCAATCCGGGAGGCTATGATTCTTCCAATCAGATCGCCTCAGCCAGCCTGACCGATTTCTGGTCTTTCAATGGCAACGTGAATGATACCAAGGGCAGCCTTTCCGGAACCAATAACGGAGGCACCTATATTACGGGGATGCAAAGTGGTACCCAGGCCTGGCAGGGATCGAGTGCCACCTACAGTTACATTACTTATCCCAATGCAGGTAATGCATTATCTTCTCTGACGAGCTTCACTCTCTCCGTTTGGATTAATGGAAATCAACCTGTACCTAACCCCGGAGCCACTCCTGCAGCTGGTCTGGGAGAACAGGCCTTTTTCCAGTTGGCCAATGATTCCGCATGGCAATCCAATATTCATATTGGACTGGCACCCTTCACTTCTGTGGCCGGCGGAGTAACTACCCCGAACTCGGATACTTTACAGCTCAAAGTGATCCTGTCCAACTTTAGCAATGGGATACAGTGGGGCAACTATTATGTTACTGCATATCTCGACACTGCGGTCAGCAAATGGACCAATGTGATCGTCACCTACAGTGCGGCTTCCTCCACCCTGAATGTGTATGAAAACGGTACCGCTGTGCCCATCAATGGTCCGTATACTACCTACCCCGGGGTAACTGGCGGTTTGAAACTGTATATGTCAGATCCGGGAAGTGTTTCCAATGTCAATAATGCCACTGGCTGGGGCAGTCTGGTATTCAAAAATGTATCCGGCGTGGTCATTGGCGCCTGGTCTGTGAATACTACTCCGGCCTTGTCCGTGGGCGGGATACAACCCTGGGCAGGAAATTACACCGGTGCCATGGAAAGACTGAGAGTGTATAATACCGCCCTCAGTGCATCCGATGCCAATTCATTGTATATCCTGGAAAAAGCGGGTTTCTAACCGTTCATTCCTTTAAAAAAATGAGGCTGTGCCGGAATGATCCCACAGCCTCTTTTTTATTTGTCCGGTTAATGATATAGCATAAAATTTACAAAGACCAGGTGACTGTATTCTTTGTTCAAACAGGTACCTATGCGAATTTTCCTTTGTGCAATCTTGCTCAGTTTGTTTTTTTTATCCTGCCGCAAGCAGTCCATCACCCCCAAACAGCATACCCCATTTAGCCTGATATCCCTGCAAATGGACAGTTCTACCACGCAGCCATTTTATGGCATCAGCGCCGACCCCAATATTGCTTTGAATTTCAGTGAACCGGTCAGCAGATCAGCGGCAACCCTGGATATTCAGATCCGGTCCATCCCTGGAACGGTGATTACTTCCAATATGACTTTCTACCGTAAAGACAGCGAGGTCATCCTGCAGCCTGCATCTCCACTGATCCCGATTACGGGATACCAGTTGTTCATCAACCAGGCGCTGGTCTCCGCAACAAATGATTCTCTTTCCGGTCCATCCGTTACGGTTAAATTCATCACGTCAATTGATACCACCGATAAATTTCCGAGAATCTCCGACAGTGCCCTGCTCGATCTGGTGGAAGCACATACTTTCCAGTATTTTTATTCCGGGGCAAATCCCGTGTCGGGAATGGCGCTGGAAAGAAGCACCTCAGGGGATATTGTCACCACCGGAGGAAGCGGTTTCGGGGTGATGGCCATCCTGGTGGGCATTTACCGGAATTTCATCACCCGTGCCCAGGGCTTAGCCCGGATTTCAGCAATAGTCAGTTTCCTGACCAATAAGGCGCATACCTATTACGGGGCTTTCCCACACTGGATGAACGGGAACACCGGAGCAACAATTCCGTTCAGCACCCAGGACGATGGGGCTGACCTGGTGGAAACAGCTTATATGATGGAAGGTCTGCTTTGTGCCCGCCAGTTTTTCAATAGCCCATCAGATACCGGGGAGATTACCCTGAGGAACCAGATCAATGCATTATGGCGGGGAGTTAATTGGTCCTATTTCAGCCAAGGTGGACAACATACCTTATTTTGGCACTGGAGCCCCGATTATGGATGGGAGTCCAATCAGCAAATCAATGGTTGGAATGAAGCCCTGATTACCTATGTATTAGCCAGCGGAGATACTGATTCCATCAACCGGATAGATTATGTCAATGGATGGGCCCAGAATGGTAATATCCGGAACGGAAATTCCTATTACGGAATCCCCCTTCCCCTGGGGCCAGCGTACGGAGGCCCCCTGTTCTTTGCCCATTATTCTTTTCTGGGCCTTGATCCCCATGGATTGTCGGATGAATATGCCAATTACTGGACCCAGGATACAGCCCAGACCATGATCAATTATGCCTATTGTGTAGCCAATCCGCTCCATTATAACGGATATGGGCCAGATTGCTGGGGCCTGACTGCCAGTGATGATAACTTCAGCGGATATTCCGCGCATTCCCCTACCAATGACCTGGGAGTCATCAGTCCGACTGCAGCCATTTCTTCGATGCCTTATTCCCCGGTACAGTCCATGAACGCCCTACGGTACTTTTATTACAAATTAGGGGATAAGATCTGGGGACAATATGGATTTACCGATGCATTCGATCTCACTAATATCTGGTTTGACAACCAGTACCTGGCCATTGACCAGGGGCCGGAGATCGTCATGATCGAAAATTACCGGAGCGGATTGCTCTGGAACCTCCTGATGAGCTGTCCCGAGGTGAAACTGGGGCTCCAACAGTTGGCATTTCAAAGTCCTTTCCTGTAGGCCGCAAATCCCATTATGGAATAACCCTCGTTGGACCGGGGCGTGGTCACCCTAAAATCTTGAGCTTATTGGATTAAGCTACCTATTTTGATCCTGAATGAGCCAGGACTTACAGCATCCTGCGTAAGGAGGACCTTCTGGCCCTTCTTTTGCGCCGGAGATTCCAGAGTTCGGCGGTGCTGATTCCCTTCTTCCTTACTGGAGTTTCGGATAACCCGGGTTCCAGCGCCAGGGTTTCCTGCACGGCTAATTCCTGAAGGATTTCGTTTTTCAGTTTTCTGTCAATTTTGACATTCATCGTTTCCATATAAATATGTTTAAGTTAAACCGGCCATCCGGGAAATACAGTATAAAATCCCAAATGGCGCCGCAAAGGTAGCGTATTTTATACACAAAGCGTGAATATATCGTTAATTTGTTTATAAAATTTAAGTGAATTTTTAGTTAAAGTATTATTAATGTATAATATTTGCATGAATTTATTTAATACTATTAACAGGACTTCCTTGGTATATTACCTTAATTTTTGAATAAAAGGATAGCAATAGGGAAGGGGAATGGGGTCAAAAAGCGTTTATTCGAACCTGGCCCTGACTGCCTGGTTCCAGGCATGGAACAAGCGGTTGAAATCAGCATTGGCTCCATAACACATGAGAATGAGATCCCCCTCTTCCCGGCTGAAGGGATTGGTGATACTCCCTGCCAGAACGATCTTTTTAAAATTCCGGGTGAGGATGGGGTTATGCAGATCTGCAGGGTTATCTGTGACCAGCAACAGGTTATGGATATATTGACTCCTGGGAATCCAAAGCTGGAAGCTGGCTTCCTTTCCTTCCACCGGCGGCAAATGGTCCTGTCTCCCATAGTATTCCAAGGATCCGCTCTGACCATAATCATCGCATAAAATGACGGTCCTGGCCTGGTTTGTACTATCCAGGCTGCTGAAAGTCCGGACTACCTTGAGCCCCAGTTCC
>DATLTB010000006.1:0-57529 GCA_035533815.1 Chitinophagaceae bacterium | reverse complement strand
GGAGATTAAAAAGTCCACGGACACCGTATGGCAGCAGTATAACGGAGCCAATAACCTGAACTACAGCAATGATGCGGTGTTCAAGGGCATCCATGGGGTGAACAGCGTGATCTTCGACATGAAGACGGGTCCGAAAAGCGTATTCGGCCATATCAGTGTGGTGGATATCACTATTATCAGTCCAAATCCCTCCCCCGGCTTCTCCAATATTCAATCCCTGTCCCTGGACTCCAACCTGCCGGTAGACGGCCGGTTGAAAATTGCTCCGGATCCTGTGGAAAGCGCCTTCAACCTATTGCTGAACGACCATTACACGGGAAACTTCTATATATCCGTGATCAATATGAGCGGTCAGGTCATCTGGAAAACCCAGGTATACAAAGAAGACGGGGAGTTCCGGCAACTGGTGAATGCAGCTTCATGGCCCGGCGGAATGTACCTGCTCAGCGTGGGGGAAAACGGGATGCAGGAGACCATAAAATTCATCAAGCAATGATCCCTGCCAAGCGGGGAAAAGTATTTTATCTGGATACCTGCAGTACCTGCAAGCGGATCATCCGGGAAATGGATGCGGATGGACGCGGATTTATCCTGCTGGATATCAGATCCAGCCCAATCAGTTCCGATCAGCTGGAAGAGTTGAAAAAGAAGGCAGGAAGCTATCAGGCTCTTTTTAACAGGCGATCCCGCAAATTCCGGCAAATGGGCCTGCAGGATAAGGTACTTGGGGAAAAGGATTACCGTGACCTCATACTGAAAGAAGATACTTTTTTGAAACGGCCGGTTATCCTGCTGAATGATCTGATCTTCGCCGGCAGTGACAAAAAGACCCTGAATGAACTGCGAAAAGCATTGTCATAGCTCCGGCAGTTTAATCCCACCTGTTATTTTATGCCGTTTAAAAATTCCCGGACAGTTTCCTGGAAATGCTCTTTTTGGATCATTTCAGGGACAGTGAATGGAAATCCGGACAATGCAGATTCCAGCCGATCTAACATCAGGTCGTCTTGCCGCACGGCATAAAACCAGCCCTGCCGCATCATATGCGCCGCAAGGTATTCCTGTTCAGGCTGACCGGGAGTGGGTACTAGTACGGCTCTTTTACCCAGTTTCATGAGATCCATAAGGGTCGTATAACCTGATCTGCAGATAACCAATCCCGACTCCTGAATGATCTTGCTTATCTGGTCCGCGGGCAAATGACTGATATGACGTACCTGCGGGCTGAGCATGAGGTCAAAGGACTTATCCGGTTGACCGCTCACCATTACAGCCGTTTTACCGGTACCAGAAAGTTGAGATAATATCTTATTCTCAAACTGCGTTCTTTGCGGTTCTGGTCCTGAAATCAGGATCGCCAGGTCATATTTTGGGATGGATACCGGCAATTTATCCAGTCTGGACAGGCATCCCAGGTAAAAAGTCGGACCGGGTAAGGAAGCAGGATGGGAAAGGTTCCCGGCAAGTCCCGGTGCTCCAGCTAAATCCGGCACCCAGCAAGCGGTAAACTTCCGGATAAACCAATAATTGATCCGGCTGGCCAGGCGGTCTAACCAAATACCATAGGAGGTGATGATATGTAGCTGGTGGGTGATAAACACACAGGGGATTTCCGGATGGTGCAACCCCCACCGGTTATCAGCGATCACCGCCTGGATCTTCATGGTTTTCACCAGTGCCTTCAGCCAGCGATGTTCCCTGCGTATGGCCATCCAGATCTTCGGGATCTGGATGGCCAGCTGAATTCCCGGTCTTTTGCCTGAAAAGTGTACCTGGTATCCCCCCAGCGGAAGAATCTGGATTCCAGGGAATTCCTGCTCAATCAGTCTGGCTGCAGGACCTGCTGCGGCAAATAGTACCTGGCAGCCTGCAGCCTGCAATTCCCGAATGATGGGAATACAGCGGGTAGTATGGCCTAGGCCCCAGTCCAGGGGCGCCACAAGGATCTTTACATCAGGAGATGGGGCCAAAATGTTTATTTTTTTACGAAATTAGATTAATTTAGATTTGTTGTTCCCGGGTAATATCCTATGCAGGTAAGCGTTATGGAAGAAATCCACCAGGCTGATGAAAAGGTTAAATTGGGTGTTAGTGCTGATGATTACCGGGTTGTTGATGGGGAGTTGCAGTGTATTAAAAGGGAACAGTTGCGGTTGTCCGCCAATGCCCACGGGTAAATTACGTAAATAAAAAAAGGCATTTTTTATGAAATCCGGTGACCGCGATTTGCTTATCCTGCTGAATGAATCCAAATACAGCCGTGTGGAAATGGAAAAGGAAGTCACCCTGATCAATCACCTGCTCGGGATTGTTGAGGCCTCAGAAAACAGGATAAGGGCCATTGAGGTGATCGATATTAACCGCAACCGGATTACCTGCGACCGGGATGTGATCAACGAAATTTTTCGCACCAATATACTCCGTCCATTTCAGTTCATTTTCCATAAGAACTGATAATCATTTTTCCCCGGTGATGCCAGATTATATTTTGTAGGTTTGCCTGCAGTTAAACTTTCTGCAGCATGTCTGATTACCTGCATATCCAGGATTTTCTTTCTCCTGTCCATTTTGGCGAACCAGGTTCCATGGAACCTTTCAAAGACCAGCAGATCGGGAAGGTGATTGATGCCAATGACCATTATTTCCCCGATCTGGAAGAAGCAGATATTGTGCTGGTGGGGATCGGGGAGGAAAGAGGGGGAGGACATCAAAGAGACCACAGCGAGGGTCCGGACCGGGTTAGGGCCCAGCTATACCGGTTATATCACTGGCATAAGGATATCCGCCTGGCGGATCTGGGCAATATCCGCCAGGGGGCCACGCTTCAGGATACCTGTGCAGCTGCGAAAACAGTTTTGACGGAACTACTCCGTGCAGAGAAGACGGTTGTCATTTTGGGGGGATCCCATGACCTTACCCATGTCCAATATCAAAGTTATGCCGCAAGACAGCGCCTGGTGGAAGTAACCGTAGTGGATTCCCTGATCGACCTGGAAGATAACCCCGCTGATAAATCCAGGAGTTTCCTGATGGATATGCTGACAGACCAGCCGAATTATATCCGGCATTATAATCATATCGGGTTCCAAAGCTATTATATCCACCCGCGAATCCTGGAGACCCTGGACAAGCTCCGGTTTGATTGTTACAGGCTGGGGAGAGTCCGGGAGAATATGGATGAAACTGAACCCGTCATGCGCAACAGTGACATGCTCAGCATGGACATCAGTGCCTTAAAATATACAGATGCTCCCGGTTGCAGTGATTCTCCTAACGGTTTCACCGGAGATGAGGCCTGCATGCTCACCCGGTATGCCGGCATGAGTTCTCAGCTTTCCTCCATCGGCATTTATGAATATCAGCCAGACAAGGACAGGGAAAACCTGACCGCCAAGCAAATCGCCCAGATGATCTGGTATTTCATTGACGGGAAGGCCCTGCGTAAAAAGGAAGCAGGTATTACCGAAAGGGAATCCTTTCTGGAATACCATGTGGCCTTTACAGAATTGGATACCATTTTTCTGAAAAGTAAAAAAACAGGCCGCTGGTGGATGCAGGTGCAGAAAGACCAGTTCATCCCCTGCTCCTATAAGGATTATCTTACTGCCAGCAGCAATGAGATTCCGGAGCGGTGGATGCGTGTCCATGAAAGAATATGAAATACTCCCGGTACAGGCTTTCCACCGAGCATATTTTCCTTTCCGTCATTTGCTGCATGGGCATGCTCAGGGGTACCGCGCAGATCAGCCATGCAGCCGCTGCCGATCTCACCGGATTTAAAGCACTGAAAGGGGCACAGGTCGGGATTTGCATCCTGGACCTGACCTCTGGCAAATATATTTATCAATACCAGGGGGATAAATACTTCACTCCTGCATCCAATACGAAAATATTCACCCTGTTTACCGCCCTGCATATCCTGGGAGATTCCACCACAGGAATCAGGTACCAGTCATCAGGAGATACATTGTATTTCCAGGGTACCGGGGATCCTTCCCTGCTACATCCTGACTATCCGGACCAACCGGTATTTGATTTCCTGAAGCATGCAAAGAATAAAGTATTGGTGTACAGCCGTCCTGTAAATGAAAATCAGGTTTATGGTCCAGGCTGGAGCTGGGACGACTACAATGAGGATTACCAGCCCGAACGGTCCTCCTTGCCAATCTATGGCAATGTGATCCGGTTCAGTGTAGCCAATCATGGGCTGATCGATCTGCCGGACTATTTTCAGCAAACGGATTCCATAGCGGAGGATGACTCATTAACCACTCATTCCTTCCGCATTCAGCGCGCTCGTTTTGAAAACCGTTTTTTTTATCATATCAGCGAGGACCAGGATACCAATATTACCGAGGTTCCTTTTATTACCTATGGTGGTAGTTCAGCAGCCGCGATGTTGCAGGATACGCTTACCAGACAGGTCATTATCGACCCATTGCCGGTAACCTGGTCTGTGGCGGGAAGAATCAGCAATGTTCCGGTAGACAGCTTATACAGCCATATGATGTACCGAAGTGATAATTTTTTTGCTGAGCAAACCCTGATGATGTGCAGCTTGTTGAAGTTTGATACCATCAGTTCCGGGGAGATGATCCATTTTATGCTGGACAGCATGCTGGCTGGTTTACCGGATAAGCCTGTTTGGGTAGATGGTTCGGGACTGTCCCGATATAATTTGTTTACTCCCGCCGACCTGGTGAACGTGCTGCAAAGACTGATCTCAGCGTATCCCCGTGACCGCCTGTTTCATATTTTTCCGGCTGGAGGTGAGGGCACCCTGGATAACAGGTTCCTTTCCATGGCCGGTTACATCCATGCCAAGACCGGATCATTGAACAACAATGCAGCACTCAGCGGATTCCTGGTCACCAGGAAAGGAAGAACACTTGTGTTCAGCGTGTTGGTAGGCAATTACACCATACCCGGGTTTGTGGTAAGAAAGCAGGTGGAAAAGTTCATCGAGACCGTTTGGAAGTTGGAGTAAAGGGAAGGGGATATAGATAAGTAATGGTTTGTTGAATTCCCGACTGGTCATCTGAACAGTCAAAAGAAATTGACGGGAAATTATATAGTTAACGCTAACTATTTTTTACCGGATACTGATGATTCCTATTATTTTAAGGGTAAAATTTCTCAATTCCCAACCTGAAAAGGAGGAAAGAATAGGATGAAAGACCACTGAAGGGGTTTGGCGGACAACCAAGTCTATTTTTCCGGGGGCTTGTATCGGTGAATGCTTTTAAAGGCAGCTTCCGCCAGAAAGGAATCTCCGTACCCGTCCGGATGAACGCCATCCTTAAAATGGGCGCCCTTTCCTTTTTCGGCCTTGTACATATCAATGACAGGGACCTTTTCAGCCCGGGATATTTTCGCGATGTCCGGAATGACTTCATTTTTCATCACGCTTTCCCGGATTCCGTAATTGTCCCTGAACACTGGAACCGGATCACAGATCCAGATCCGCGGATGGGAGGGCAGTTTCCGGAAGACTTCAATGAAAGCTTTATAATCCGGTATGAATTCAGCAGCATATTTCCAGTTCCAGGGCTTGGTGTCATTGGTACCCAGCATTATGATCACAATCTGTGGATTCCAGCCCTGTACCTCCTGGAATTTCTGCTCTTTCCAATAGGGGATATCCCCGTGTTTCAGCAGGGTGCGGCCCCCCAGCCCGTAGTTTCGGACATCATAGTTTTTTCCCAGGAGGACCTGAAGCTGTTTGGGGTATGTGCTGTCACCGAGACCTGCTCCCTCGGTGATACTGTTGCCCACGCAGGCAACTCGGATCGGCTGCATTTGTCCGTATGCGTGCTGTCCGCCCCAGACAAAGGCTGAAAGGAATAGGCCTGTAACCAGGCGGGTCCAGAGTTTCATTTTGTGGATTTTTTTTGTGGATTTTTATCAGGGAAGAAAGCAGCCGGGGAGCAGCAGCGCCCCCCGGCTGCAGTTCTTTCTTTATAAAGTTAATGCCGGCCAGCCCTCCCGGTAGGTCCTTTTGACGAACTGGTTAGCCGGATCAAAGTTGGTGACTTGCATTTTGGGACCATCCCATTGCAGGGTGATACCCCGCCCGGGATAACTTTTTCCGTTCGGATCCCGGTAATTAAAGCTCCGGATCGCCAGGTTACCCATGAGGATGCATTCGGTCAGCGGACCGGCATACCCTACAAAAGGGGAGTCGGTCTTTCCATGCTTATAGCCTGCCAGGGAAGCTTCGATCCATTGGGCATAATGTCCTTCGGCACCGCCCGGGATCCGGGGAATGGTTTTTCGGACATGTACCTTATTGGTGCGGGAGGTAGGCAGTAGCTGGGGATTATCGGCATAGGTCGAGCACATCATCTTCCCCTTGGTCCCTTCGAAGATCACCCCATTTCCCGGATCACCGGGACCTCCCATCATTTCATTGGGTTTAAGTTCCCTGGGACGCTCGGGTTGTATGCCCCCATCCATCCAGTTCAGTTTGACTTCATTGCCATGTTTGTCTTTATACTTGAAGTGTACGGATGAGGAAACCGGGCCACCATCCGGGCGGTAAGCTTGTTTGAAAATACCATCATACACCGTGCTGCAGCTACAGGTAACCGCGGTTGGATATTCCAGGCTCAGTACCTTGAAAACGGGTCCGATGATATGGCATCCCATATCACCAAGAGCGCCGGTACCAAAATCCCACCATCCGCGCCAGTTGAAGGGGACCAGGTTGTCAATATAATCATGTTCCTGTGCTGTACCCAGCCAAAGATCCCAGTTGAGCTCTGCAGGTATTGGGGGATGCACGGTGGGCCAGGGAATGCCCTGGGGCCAGACTGGCCGGTTAGTAAAACAGTTCACGGTATGGACCCGGCCGATAATCCCTGCATGATACCATTCCATGAGCTGGCGGACCCCATCGCCTGAAGCGCCCTGGTCGCCCATCTGGGTGACTACCCGGTATTTTTTGGCAGCCTCCGTCAGCATGCGGGCTTCAAAGATATCGTGGGTGAGGGGTTTCTGCACATATACATGCTTGCCCATTTTCATGGCATTAAGGGCCACGATCGCATGGTTATGATCGGGTATGGACACGGAAACCGCATCAAAATTGCCGGATTCCTTGTCGAACATTTCCCGCCAGTCATGATAATATTTGGCAGCAGGCAGCAGTTTACGGGAACCGACGGACTGACGGTCATCCACATCGCATAGAAAAGCAATATTGGCTTTCCCGCTTTTGTAAAAATGCTGTATGTCATCTCCCCCCTTTCCACCAGCACCCACCGAAGCGATGGTCAGCTTATCGCTGGGAGCAGTAAATCCCCTGCCCAGGACATGACGGGGAACGATATAAAATCCTGCCGCAGCGATGGAGGTATTCCGGATAAAAGTCCTGCGGTTCAATGATTTCTTCTGGTTCTGTTCTTCCATGATTAAAGTTTTAAATGAATGGATCCGATTGAAAAATAAGGAGCAACGTGGGGCAGCAACTCAGGTGAAAGTATACATTTTGTCATGGTCCTCGGCCCGCACACATCTTTCCAGGGTCTTTGCATCATAAGAAACCCCATACTGGTTCAATACATCCTGGGGTACCCCATCCCAAACATTGGGGGTATTGCCCATATAGCCGATATCCGCAATTCCCATCTTGCTGGAGAAAAACCCGGTAGCAGTAAGGTTACGCATCAGGCTGAAAAAATGTACTCCCTGGGACATTTCCGGTTTGGCCAGGGAAGGCCATGCTATCTGGTCCACCATTGCGGTCCGCTGGGATGGGGAACATTGGATAAAGGCATTGCCGTATTGGTTCATGCAGGTATAATCCAACCAGGATAGCCCTCCCCGCAGAGGGGTCTTCAAATCCGGCATATCCTTGACGATGAATTCAATGAAATTGGGTACTCCTGCATCGCTGGCACTGCCGGATTGTTCATCCTTGGGAATGATGATATCGACCAGCATGGTGATGGTCTTCATCTCATGGTCCGTGAAGTATTTTTCATCCAGGATCCTTTCGTCCCGTTTGACCTCAAAGGGCTGGCGTCCCGAGGAGGCATCCCAGCTATTCTCAGGTCTGGCAGTGACAGGACTGGTTGTATTTTCCTTGGTTTCCGGTTTGCAGGCATCCAGCAGGACGCCGCCGGAGATGGAACCAATGGCCAATGCTTTCAGGGAAGATCTTCTGTCCATATCGGATCGGTTGAGGGGATTAGGAGATTTGTTGTTTTTTCAGTTGATCAATGGCATATTCGGTAGCCCTCATGGAGAGGGCCAGGATCGTCCAGGTCGGATTTTTGTCAGCCTGGGAAACAAAGGATCCTCCGTCCACCACAAAAAGGTTCTTGCAGTCATGCGCCTGGTTGAATTTGTTCAGGGGGGAAGTTTTGGGATCATTGCCCATGCGGACCGTGCCCACCTCATGAATGATCTCCCCGGGCTTGGCCAATCCATAATTGCTTTCGGGACCGGGCTTGGTACCCATGGGAATACCACCCACCTGGTGAATGATCTCCTCGAAAGTATCCTGCATGTGCTTGGCCTGTTTGATCTCGTGATCGCTCCAGGTATAATGGAACCGGAGCACCGGAATTCCATACCGGTCCACGGTACCCCCCGGATCGATCTCACAATAATTATCTGCCCGGGCAATGCTTTCCCCCCTTCCGTCCATGCCGAAGCCAGCACCGTAATACCAGCGGTAATCGTCTTTCAGGGAAGCGCCATAACCACCGCCCGGACCTGTTTTTCCATCCCTTCGGGGAAACATTCCGTTCCGCTGCTCGATGCCCCAGCCATAACCAAAACCGGGCATCCCCATCCCCCCACCATACTCTATATGGTACCCCCTGGGGAAATCCAGTTTTTTATTATCCAGCCACCAGGGAGAGTATACATGCATACCTCCGACCCCATCCTCATTGTATCTTTTGCGACCAAAGAGTTTGGGAAGGATCGCCCCGCGTCCCGAGCCCGTGGAATCATGGAGGTATTTTCCCACCACGCCGCTGGAATTGGCCAGCCCATTGGGATGAACAGATGATCTTGAATTCAGCAGCAGCCGCGCGGACTCGCAGGAGCTGGCGGCCAGCATGACCACCCTGGCCTTAACCTGGTATTCCTGCAGGTCATCCTTGTTGATATAGGAAATGCCGGTGGCCATCCCGCTTTTATCTGTGATGACTTCCCGGGCCATCGCTCCGGTGAATATATCCACGTTGCCCGTCCTGAGGGCTGGTTTGACCAGGACCGACGAAGAGGAAAAATCAGCATAGATCTGGCAGCTCCTGTTGCATTGGGCACAATAGAAACAGGCTTGCCGGTCTTGGTTGATCCGCCGGGTCAGCATGGACATCCTGGCCGTGATGACAGGTACGCCAGCCTTCCGGCCGCCTTCCTCGATGAATATTTCATGAAGCCTGGGTTTTGGCGGGGGGAGGAAATATCCGTCCGGGTCATTGTAAATACCTTCGTTGGTGCCGAACACCCCGATCAGCTTGTCCACCCTGTCGTAATAAGGCTTGACATCCTCATACCCGATCGGCCAGTCATCTCCCAGTCCGTCCAGGCTTTTGTGCTTGAAATCATTGGGCCCGAACCGCAGGGAAATCCTTCCCCAGTGATTGGTCCTGCCACCGACCATTCTGGACCGGAACCAGTTGAACTCGGTACCCGCCTGACGGGTATAGGGTTCGCCTTCAATCTCCCAGCCACCATAGGCAGCATCAAAATCCCCGAAAGGCCGGGTAGTTCCTGCTCCCCTTCTGGGGGATTCATAAGGCCATTTCAATTGCGTGATTTGTTTGGGATTTGCCGGATCAAACATTGGGCCCGCTTCCAGAAGGGCGACTTTGATGCCTGCCCGGGAAAGCATATAGGCTGCCATGCCTCCGCCGGCTCCCGAACCAACGATGCAAACATCGTAGGTTTTCGGTTGCTGCCTGATGGTGAAATCTGCCATGATAAAGGGTATGATAGGAATTTCTCGTAAAAGACCAACAATTTACTGATTTGAAGGAAATTCCATCCAACTTTTTATGCAAACGGTCAGTTATTTTCAACCCCAACTTGATTTATCTTCACTGAATATCCGTCCATCCATGGATTATATCATCGGAGTAGATATCGGCACGTCGGGAACCAAGGCGCTCGCCTATACGACAAAAGGGAAGGTGCTTACTGACAGCCGTGCTTCCTATCCCCACCTGCAACCCCGTCCCCGGTATAGCGAACAGGATCCGGAAATCATCATTAAAGCAGTAGTTAACTGCATAGCGGAAGTAACGGAAAAGACTGGCAGAAAACCGCTTGGAATAGGATTCAGTGCAGCCATGCATGGCTTGATGGCAGTCAACGCCCAGGGCAAACCTATGATGCCCCTGATCACCTGGGCCGATACCCGAAGCATCGGGGAAACTTCAGCGCTCAGAAGCAGCCCGGAAGCCGCGGAGATCTATCGCAGGACCGGCACCCCGATTCATCCCATGTCCCCCCTGTGCAAACTCCTATGGCTGCGAAAGCATCATCCCGGCTTGATGCATAAGGCTTATAAATTCATTTCCATCAAGGAATATCTTTTTTTCCTGTTTTTCGGGGAGTTTGTCATAGATCATTCCATAGCATCAGCCACAGGGCTTTTTGATACCGGGGCATTAAAATGGTATTCAAAAGCCCTCAATATCGCAGGGATCACCCCGGCCCAGCTTTCCCGTCCGGTTCCCACGGATTTTATCCTAAAAGGGCTGAAGAAAAGATTCAGGGACAAGACGGGGCTGACTGCAGGCACCCCCTTTGTTATCGGGGCCAGTGACGGTTGCCTGGCTAACCTGGGCACCGGGGCCATGGACCCGAAAACCATGGCTGTCACAATCGGTACCAGTGGTGCAGTCCGGGTGGCAGGCCCGGCCCCCCTGACTGATCCGGCTCAGCGTATCTTCAATTATATCCTGAGCGATAAGGTGTTCATTTCCGGAGGACCGGTAAACAGCGGGGGGGTCGTGCTGGAATGGTTTAACCGGCAGTTCCTGCCGGGAAAATCCGTGGCCCAGGTGATTGCCAGGGCCATGAAAACAAAGCCTGGTGCGGAAGGGCTGCTTTTTCTGCCTTATATCCAGGGCGAGCGGGCACCTATCTGGGACCCTCAGGCGAGGGGGGTGTTTTTCGGGATCGATATCCGGCATCAGGTGGGTCATTTTGCCCGGGCGGTGTTGGAAGGGATTACCTATAATATCTGCGGCGTGCAGCGGTTGCTGGAACAACTGGGAAAACCCGCAAAGGAAATCCGTCTCAGCGGAGGCATGATCAGGTCCAGGGCATGGGCACAGCTGATCACCGATATGCTGGGCAGGCCTGCGGTGATCACCAGCGATGAAGATGCTTCAGCCACCGGTGCGGCCATGATGGCCATGGCCGCATTACAGCTGATCAGCTCCCTGGAGAAATCTTCAGGCCTGGTCCGGAAAACAGCCATGCTGGAACCGGCCAATTCAGGAATGTATAAAGAAAACCTACAAAAGTTCTTTGCCCTGTACGACAGGCTGAAATCCGCATTTAACTGACTTTAGGAGGACTGAAAGAGTTACCGGCCGAACATCTTCTGTAGTTCATCGAGCCGAAAGGCAAGATAGGTCGGATTGCCCCAGGGCGTGAATCGGGGAGTCTCGCATGCAAACAAGGCATCAATGAGATGTTGCATCTGCGCTACGGATAGAGGACCGGCAGAAGGAGCAGCATGAAGGCGGGCCAGGGTACGGAGGATATTTTCACGCCGGTCAATCGTCAGCGTAGCACTGTGTTGCCGGACCTGTTCAAGCAACTGTTCCAGGATAACCTGGGGATTAGCTCCCCCCAGGTCTGCCGGGGAGCCCCGGAGCAGGAAATCCTGCTGTCCGAAGGGCTCCAGCTGGTATCCGATCATGTGGAGTTCGGGCATCATTTCCCCAAGCAGGACACTATCCCCGCCCTGGAAATGCAGGGTCAGGGGAAAAAGGCTTTGCTGGCTCGGGGTGGCCTTCCCGTTGACTGCTGCGGTAAAACGCTCGTAAAGAATCCTTTCGCGGGCTGACTGCGGATCAATCAGGATGAATCCTGAACTGATCAGCGAGAGAATGTACCGTTGATGGATCTGCACCGGTTCTTTATTTTCCGGAAGCTGGGGTAGGCCAGGGAGTTCCCCAGATGGGAAAACTGCCTCCGTCTCACCAGCTAGTAAAGGCTTTTCTTCATGTTCATATAGGTCTTTCCAGTGTTTGAGGTTGCTGTCCGGCTTGATGAGGTGAGCCTGATGCTTTTGGGTAAATTCCTGATAGATCGAGGTTTCTGTGGCGGCTTCCTTTTCCTTGTCCGTAAAGGGCTGGGAAACAGCAGCTGAATGCTGAATTACCGGATCCAGCCCGAAATCCAGGGAAGGAGAGATGCTGGATTGGGCCAGGGCATGCTTGACGGCAGATTGAAGGAAGGAGTATATCAGCCTTTCATCTTCGAACTTGATCTCCTGTTTCGTGGGATGAACATTGATATCAATATGGGCAGGGTCTACCTGCATATACAGGATATACATCGGGTGACTGTCAGGGGGGATCATCCCTGAGTAAGCACTGATCAGGGCATGGTGCAGGTAGGGACTGCGGATGAATCTATTGTTGACAAAAAAATACTGATCTCCCCTGGTCCTCCGGGCGGTATCCGGTTTACCTACCATGCCCTGGATTTCCAGGTATTCGGTGCTTTCCTTCACGCTGACCAGCCGGGCATTGTACTGGGATCCCAGTACCTGAAGGATTCGCTGTTTAAGATTGCCTTTATCAAAGTGATAGATCTGCGTTCCATTATTTTCCATGGAAAAGAAGATTCCGGGAAATCCAAGGGCCACCCGCATGAACTCCTCGATAATATGCCTCAGTTCCACGCTGTCACTCTTGAGGAAATTACGCCGGGCGGGGACACTGAAGAACAGGTTCTTCATGGCTACACTGGTACCGGCCGGGCAGGCGCAGGGCTCAGATCTGACCAACTTGCTGTTTTCTGCGACCAGCAGGATACCCAGGTCCTGATCGGGCAACCTTGTCCGGAGTTCAAGGGAGGAAACGGCAGCAATGGAAGCCAGGGCTTCTCCCCGGAATCCCATGGTCCTGATCAGGAAAAGATCTTCCATGGTCCTGATCTTGGAGGTAGCATGCCGCAGGATGCTTAGCCTGGCATCCCCCTCGCTCATCCCGTTGCCGTTATCGGATACCTGGACCAGGGACTTGCCGCCATCCCTGATGATCAGCCGGATCTCGGTGGCTCCTGCGTCCACGGCATTTTCCAGCAGTTCTTTCACTGCAGAGGCCGGGCGCTGGATCACTTCGCCGGCCGCGATCTGGTTGGCAATATGTTCAGGCAACTGGTGGATCAGATCTGGCACTGAATGAGGTTTGACGGTAAAAATAACGCATAATTATCAAGTGGGACTTCGGCGGATATTAGGATTTGGAAACAAGGAGGAAGCTGAAAAACGAGTTGGGAATATCATCCCATCCCCTAGACAATATGGGGCAACTTTAATCACTATGGGTAGGGCAGGCGAGTTGAATATAATACCAGGATAGCCATAGTGTCCCTTCAGTGTCAGATTCACCCCAGTCGATGATTTTTCTGGTGGAATACCTCTTCTTTGTTGTTAACAATTAACAGCAAAAAACAGCAAATGTTGTTCATCTATTCCTGAAACCAGATATCCCGTTTTGCCGCTGTTCTATACTTTTTTGTACCTTTATTTTAATAAAACATATGTATATGTCCTTGCAATATGTTTATGATTTAGCAGGCAAGCTTATGGCAGTCCAAATCCCTGTCGGGGAATGGAATGAAATTCTTGACAAGCACGCCGACCTGAAAGATCTTGCCCCTATTCCTGCAACAAAGCAACAATTAACAATGTCTGCATTCAAGGGTATCCTTACTAAGGAAAAGGGCGAAGCATTACTCAAACACGCCGAACAAAGCCGTAACGAATGGGATCGGAATTGATACCAATATCATCATTGCCTACTTTAACGAGACTCTTCCTGAAAATGGGGTTGTTTTTTTAGATAAAATCTTTCCTTTCATTTCAGTGATAACCCGGATCGAATGATTGGGTTGGGACCAGTTAACAGAGGAAGAGTTGAATAGCATCACTTCTTTTATAGAAAATGCGACTGTTTTTCCCTTAGACGAGGCAATTATCCTAAGGACAATCACATTAAGGCAATTCCATAGGATCAGGATCCCCGATGTCGTCATTGCCGCTGCTGCACTTGTTCATGATCTCCAATTATTGACCCGGAATACCTCGGACTTCAGACAAATCCCCAATCTCCAACTGGTCAACCCTTTTGAACGGGATGATTTGATTAATGATTTATCGAAACAATTATAGGGCGGGAGTTCTGTTCAGGAAGTCTCCAGCTGGTACATCCTGGCTGGCTGGGTTCCCTGCCGATCCAGCAATCTTTACATACGGGGTCCGGGTCAAGCACTTTGGACATGTTCATGATCTCGGCTTACTGTTTTGCAGAAAACCCCGGCAGGCCTTTTTCATCAAACTTATTCTGGAACATAATTTCCGGTAATAGCCAAATTGGGGGAGTGCCATTTATACCTGATGCATGGACCAGTTTGTGGTCAGACCTCATGCATGGCCAGACGGTCAATTTCTTTAGGTAAAGAGGCAATTACACCATTTCCTATTACCTGATATACTTGACGGAAGGGCATGGAAGAAGGCCTTCCCCGAATTACGGTGAGAATATTCCGTAATCTGCTAAATTTGTCTGCATGAAAAAAATAACTTACCCCCTGATTGTCCTGATCCTGCTGCTCCTGGTTATGGCATTCCGCAATAAAAAATCCCCGGTCACCTCCCGTACAGCGGCGGATAAAGCAGCCCTCAGGTGGGCGGACAGCGTTTGGCGTACTATGGACAAGGATCACCGTATTGCCCAGCTGATCATGATCCGGGCTAAAACGGTCCTGGACTCCGTCAATATAGACAGCATGACTGACCTGGTCAGGGATAAGGGAGTTGGCGGGCTGGTATTCTTCCAGGGGGGTCCTGTGGAGCAGGCTGAACTGACTAATTATTATCAATCCGTTTCCAAAATACCCCTGTTCATTGCCATGGACGGGGAATGGGGACTGGGCATGCGCCTGGACAGTGTGATCTCTTTCCCGCACCAGATGGAACTGGGAGCCATTGCTGACAGCACCCTGATCAGGAAAACTGGTGCAGCCATCGGCCTGCAGTGCCGGCGTATGGGGGTCCAAATCAATTTTGCCCCGGTGGTGGACATCAACAGTGATCCGGATAACCCGGTGATCGGAGACCGGTCCTACGGAGAGAATAAATACCGGGTGGCTGACTGGGGGGTACAATATATGCTGGGGCTGCAAAGCCAGGGTATCATCGCCTGTGCCAAGCATTTTCCGGGTCATGGAGACACGAAAGTGGACTCCCACATAGACCTGCCGGTAATCGACAAATCCATGGCCCAATTGGAAGATACCGAACTTTATCCCTTTGAAGCCATGTTCAGGGCCGGGGTGGATGCGGTGATGGTCGCTCACCTTTCCGTGCCGGCCATTGATCCTACTCCCCATCTACCCACCTCCCTGTCAAAAAAGAATGTGACTTTTCTGCTACAGCGCAAGCTGCATTTTCACGGCTTGATATTCACCGATGCCCTCGAAATGAAGGGGGTAACCAAGTATTTTCAAAATGGCGATGCCGCACTGAAAGCCTTTCAGGCAGGCAATGATATTTTACTGCTGCCTGAGAATTTCCAGGATGCGGTGCACAGGATCAGGCAGGCGGCAGACCAGGGAATCGTCAGCTGGAGACAGATCAACCTCCGGGTGAAAAAAGTCCTGGTGGCGAAATATAAGTCCGGACTCGCAGTATGGACACCAGTGGACACCACCCACCTTGTTGAGGATCTGAATACGGGGACAACGGAATTAAAAAAACAACTGGACCAGCAGGCTATCACGGTATTGAGCAATGACAACCGGATCCTTCCCATGGGGAGGCTTACGGAAGAAAAAATTGCCTGCCTGGGGGTAGGCCTGGATAGCGCCGGCAGTTTTGCCGCCGACCTGAACAAATACCGGCATGTGGATGATTATTATTTCCCGGCAGCCGGAACATACGGCCAAGCTGCCCTCGTGGCACAGACCATCAAGGCTGAATATGATCAGGTGATTATCGGGGTCCATCGCTACAGCCGGGTGCCGGAAGATAATTTCGGGCTGACCCAGCCGGAGATCCAGCTCGTCAATCAACTGGAACAGGAAATGCGCAGTGTGACGGTAGTGTTCGGCAATCCCTATGCCATCCGGAATTTCAGCGGGGCCCCGGCCATCATCGCGGCATATGAGGATGACTCCACCATGCATCAGGAGGCTGCCGACCTGATCTTCGGTGGCTTTACCCCGGAAGGACATCTTCCCGTCAGTGTTTGTGAACGGTTTGCTTATGGTGCAGGATTGAAGCAGATCCAGTTCCCACAGTCCACCTTGCCCCAGGTGCGACCCGAAGAGGTGGGCATGGATAGCCTTGTGCTGGAGAGGATTGATACCATTGCCCGGGAAGCCATCTCCCAGGGAGCCACCCCCGGACTGGTGGTGCTGGCCGCCAGAAACGGAAAGATTTTCCTGGACAGGGCTTATGGAACCCTGAACTACGAAGACCATATTCCCGTCACCCCCTATACTTCCTATGACCTGGCTTCGGTCACCAAGGTCTGTGCGACTACCATGGCCTGCATGCGATTGTATGACCAGGGTAAGTTGAAACTGGACAAGACCCTGGGAGATTACCTGCCCTGGCTCCGGGGCAGCGATAAAGCCGGATTGAAGATCAGGGATGTCATGCTTCATCAGGCAGGGCTGGTGGCCTGGATTCCTTTCTATCAGGCTACCCTCACCGATGGCATCCATCCGGATTCCGCTATTTACAGCCCGATCAGGGACAGTGTGCATTGCATCCGGGTGGCTGAAAATCTGTATATGAGAAAAGATTACCTGGATACCATGAATCAACGGATCCGGGACAGCAAACTTGGCCCCAGGAAATATGTATACAGCGATAATGATTTTATCCTGATGGCTAAGATTGTCGAAAGGCTGACCGGGCAACCCCTGAATCAGTACGTACAGGATACATTTTATAACCGGCTGGGTATGGTTTCCACGGGATTTTTCCCCCGGGAAAAGCTAGCCCTGGATAATATCGCTCCCACGGAATGTGAAAAATATTTCCGGCTGCAATGCCTCCATGGGGATGTACATGATCCCGGTGCGGCCATGTTCGGTGGTGTGGCGGGACATGCCGGTTTGTTTTCCGACGCAGGTGACCTGGCGGTGCTGATGCAGATGATGCTGGATAGCGGAAGTTTTGAAGGGGTACAATATATCCAGCCACAAACGGTTAAATTGTTCACGGCCTACAACAGTAAAATAAGCAGGAGGGGACTTGGCTGGGACAAGCCGGAACGCAACAGGCAAAATGATCCCGAACCTTATCCGTGCAGGAGCTGTTCACCTGAGACCTTCGGTCATCTCGGTTTCACAGGTACCTGTATCTGGGTGGATCCGAAATATAAGCTTTCATTCATCTTTCTCTCCAACCGGGTATGCCCCGATGGTGGATCAAACTTAAAACTTAGCCAGATGCTCATCCGCGGGCGCATGATGCAAACGCTATATGATGCCATGAAAACCGTAAAATGACCAGGGGTGGACCCGTTTTATCTTTCTTCAGCTGCGTTCCCCGGTTCGGACCGGCCCTTTGCGGGTATCCATAAAATCTTTGAAACCCAAAAGTTCCGCATGGATCATTTTTTTGAATACGGGGTTTAGCAAGCGGGAAATCCCCCGTCCCAGTTCTCCGGCAGGTGCCCGGTAGGTGATCAGTATATCCAGGGTGGTCCCCTTCCCTCCAAGGGCTTCAGAAAATACAATTTTACCCGCGTGCTCAATCGGGGAATGAGGGACTGATTTCCAACTCAGGATCCGGTTCGGCTCCTCCTTGACCATTTCTGCCTGCCAGCTGAGATTTCCGATTTTACCGGGGATCTCGGCCTGCCAGCTGGAAAACCCATTATCCAGCTCTTTTACACTGGTTAAATGTTTCATGAACAAAGGCAGATTTTCCAGTTTTCGCCAGAAAGCATATACTTCCGAAACGGGCCGGTTTACTGTCAGGGATTCCCGGATATTGATCGCCCTGGACTGCTCTCCCTGATTACCCATGTATTGATAAATGGGGCAGTGTCCGCTCAGCCCACGGTAAAGCAGGAAGGTCCCGGTAATTCCTCTTCTCAGGCTCCTTAAAGTAATCGGCCTGCTTTTAAATGCAGCGCCCAGTAAATAAGAACCCACCGCCACAGATATGATCCGTTCGGGATTGGTCACATTGATGGTATTGCCCATTGAGGCAGCCGGATGCTCAGGGACAGGGGTGTTTTCACCGGGGTTTTGCAGGTAAGCCATAATCAGGTTTTACTATAACTATGCAAAAAACCATCCAATTCAGGAGATAAGCAAAATTTTCTACATTATATTTGGTCATTGTGACCAGGAGGAAAAAAGTCCAGTACCTTAACTACTACCTTCCTGGCGAAACCTCAATATCCAAATCGACATATATATTAAAGTAATAACATGCTTAGAACATTTAAAATCTTTTTGATCTGTAGTTTCTCCGGCTTGATTCATATCCATGCGCAGGCCAGGTCCTATAATCAACACCGTCCAATTGAAAAAATACAACCGGTAAATCCCCGGGCCAGCAGGGAAGCCAGGAAACTATTGGCCTTTCTCTATAGCATTGAAGGAAAGTACACGCTCAGCGGGATGCATAATGTGATCGGCAGGATGTCCCTGTATTATGACAGCGTATATACGGTGACCGGCAAACATCCCGCAATCTGGGGAGGGGATTTCGGCTTTGCAGATTCCACGCACGATATTGATAATATCAAATACCGGCCACTCCTGGTCCCTGAAATTGAAAAGCAATACCGGGCAGGGGCTATCATTGTCCTGACCTATCACCAGGCGAATCCGGCCATCGGGGAGCCCTGTAACTTTATCGGCGGGGTCATCAGCAAACTGAGTGACCAGCAATGGAAGGAGGTGCTCACTCCCGGAACAACCCTTTACAAAGCCTGGAGCGCCCAGATGGATAAGCTCGCCAAACAACTGGTCAGGCTACGCAGAGCCCATGTACCCATCATTTTCCGGCCCTACCATGAAATGAACGGAAATTGGTTCTGGTGGGGTGGGAGGAAAGGACCTTCCGGATCCCTGGCCTTGTACCGTCAGCTGTTTAATTATTTTACTAAAAAATGGAAATTGAATAATATACTCTGGGCCTGGACCCCGGATAAACCCTGGCCTGGGGTGGATAGCTTTTATCCCGGCAACCAGTATGTGGATATACTTGGATCGGACATTTATCCCATGAAGGACACCAATGTGATCTACCGGCAGCAATGGTTTGATCATATGAAAGAGCTGGCTGGAGGCAAACCCCTGGCTTTGACCGAAAACAGCGCTGTCATACCGGATAGTGTGCTGACTGCGCAACCCTGGCTCTGGTTCATGTCCTGGGGAGACCTGCTGTTCCAAACCAACAGTATACAGGCAATCAGGGACCTGTATAATAACCCCAGGGTGCTCAGCCGGGAAGAGCTTCCGGACTGGAAGCATGCAAAGAACTGATATCACTCTTTCGTGGAGAAATTTTTTTCCGAATCTCTGATTTGCTGGGACCAGGAACTGAACCCCCGGACGATGCCCTGGAAGGGGGAGAAGGATCCTTACCGGATCTGGCTTTCTGAGATCATCCTGCAACAGACCCGGGTGGAACAGGGCCTGCCTTATTATCTGCGTTTCATAGCGGCCTTCCCGGATATCCGGACCCTGGAAGCGGCCGGGGAAGCCGCGGTGTTCCGGCTATGGCAGGGACTGGGATATTATTCCCGCTGTAAAAATCTACTGGCTACCGCCCGCAGGGTGGTCAATGAATACCAGGGGGTATTTCCTTGCACCTATCCGGAAATTCTTGGTCTGCCCGGCATAGGACCTTATACGGCAGCAGCCATTGCTTCCTTCGCCTTTGACCTGCCATATGCCGTAGTGGATGGAAATGTAGTCCGGGTGCTTTCCCGGTATTTTGGTGTGAATGAAGCAGCCGACACCTCGGCCGGTAAAGCTCATTTTACGGAACTGGCCACGAAACTGCTGGATAAAAGCCAACCGGCCACTTACAATCAGGCCATCATGGATTTCGGAGCCCGGATCTGCAAACCCCGGCAGCCCTCCTGCAATATTTGTCCCATTCAGGTACATTGTCTCGCTTACCGGGATGGCCGGGTGAAAGAACTACCGGTAAAATCCCGGAGGCCGGCCGTAAGGGACAGGCATTTCAATTACCTGGTCATCAGTTATCAGGGAAGGCTGTACCTGCATCTCCGTACCCAAAAAGATATTTGGCAAAATCTATATGAGTTTCCGCTGATTGAGACGGCGCAGGAGGTGACTGCCGGGGAATTACTGGATTCACCGGATTTCCGCAGGCTGCTCCATGGCGTAAAATACCGGGTACTGCATCATACGGATATTTGCCGTCAGCAACTGACTCACCGCAGGATATTTGCCCGGTTTACCCAAATTGAAGCAGCTGCCCCGGTACCTGCCCTGGAGGGGTATATTTTGGTTTTTCTGAAGGATTTGCATTTGTATGCTTTGCCTGGTATCATCGTTTCGATTTTACAGGAAAAGTTTTTAACTTTATCTGTAAGGTGAACGCCACTATGATTGAATCAGGATTCTTTTTAAATTCAATTTTATGAGAGGGGTTAATAAGGCTACCCTGATCGGTAACCTGGGCAGGGATCCAGATGTGCAATTCCTGGAAGGCAATATCGGGGTGGCTAAATTCTCCCTGGCTACCACGGAGACTTTCAAAGACAGATCCGGCAAACTGATATCTCAGACCGAATGGCACACCGTTGTGCTTTGGAGGGGCCTGGCTGAGCTGGCCCAGAAATACCTGCATAAGGGAAGCCTGGTATACATTGAGGGACGCCTGCGCACCAGGAGCTGGGAGGACAAGGAGGGGAATAAGAAATTTGCTACGGAAATTGTCGGAGACAACCTGGTTATGCTGGACAAACGTTTTGAAGTCAGCAGTGCGGAACATACTAGCCCTGCTTCGCATTCCACCACCGGAGAACAGGGAACACCCATTCTCCTGCCCGGGGAACAGCTGCCCAGTGCAGCGGGTTCCCCGGGATCCGGCGAACCCGGTGACGACCCTCCCTATTAACCTTCAGGCCCATACCGGACCGATGCCCTATCTTTGCCCCGGAGGCTTCCCAAATTCGCCAGAGGGTTGATTCCCGTTTTTCAACAAATATGCCTGCTTTGGATTACTATCCGGTAAACGGATCGTCCGGAACCCTGCTCATTGCAACGGCACACGGAGACCTTTCACAGAACAATATCACCCTGCTGATCCTGATCCTGATCATCCTGATCGGTATTTCCGCCCTGGTCTCCGGTTCCCAGACCGCCTTATTTTCCCTGAACCCCCGTGACCTGAACATGTTAAGGGTGAAGCAAAATAAAAATGCCCGGCTGACGGCCCTCCTGCTGGAAAATCCCAGACTGCTCCAGGCTTCCCTGGTCATCATTGGACTGTTGACCAACCTGGGTTTTATCTTTATTGCCGACTTCCTGATTGATCAGCTGGTCAGTTTCAGGGAAAGTTTTATCATATCCCTGGGCATTAAGATCTTACTGATCACATCGGTGCTGGTCCTTATCGGACAGGTAATGCCCAGGGTATATGCAGCGCATAATGCGATTCGTATGGCCTTGTTTTCCGCCCCTTTCATCCGGGTCCTGTGCAGGATGATTGCACCTGTTTCCCGGCTGTATGAAGCCAGTTCCGGAGCCATGGAAAGGAAGATGACCCCGGATGATTCTGCCGGGCACCATTTCGAGCAGATTGACGAAGTGATGGATTCCACGGTCAGTCAGTCTGCGACGGAAGAAGAGCGTAATATCCTGAAAGGTATTGTCGAATTCGGCAATATCACCGTCAAGCAGATCATGCGCGGACGTCTTGATGTATCCGGGATCAGCCATGATTCAGGGCTGGAGGAGGTGATCCGCCAGGTAAGTGAACTGCATTATTCAAGGCTCCCGGTGTATGAAGGAAGCCTGGACAATATCAAGGGGATGATCCATACCAAGGACCTGCTACCCTTCCTAGAAAGTCCCGGGGACGGGAACTGGCATACCCTGGTGAAACCGCCTTTTTTCGTACATGAGCAGAAACTGATAGAAGACCTGCTCAGGGAGTTCCAGTCCAGGCATATCCACTTTGCCATCGTGGTGGATGAATTCGGGGGCACATCGGGTATCGTCACCCTGGAGGATATCCTGGAAGAGATTATCGGAGATATCCGGGATGAATTTGACGAAGAAGACCCCGGGTTCAGCAAGATCGATGCGCATACCTATGTGTTTGACGGGAAGATGATGCTCAATGACGTATGCCGGGTATTCAATATCCCTCCGGAGACTTTTGAGGCGGTCCGTGGAGATAGCGATTCGCTCGGTGGACTGATCCTTGAACTGGCCGGGGAATTTCCGGAACCCCAGCGGGTCATCTCCTATGAGAATTTTGAATTTACGGTGCTGGATGTGACCAGGATGAGGATCCGGAAGGTCAAGATGACCATCAAGGGGGGCCTGATGGAAAACAACTGAAAAATGAAGGACTTGAAAAAGATGGGAATTGTGGCGATGACCGCCCTGGCGCTGGGTTCATGCAACAGTCCTTCCACCCCCAGACCCCGGGGATATTTCCGGATAGTACTGCCCCCGAAAGCTTACAGGGAGTTCAACAAGCCAGGTTATCCCTACACTTTTGAGTACCCGGTGTATGCCAAGGTGGTTAAGGATTCGCTTTACTTCGGGAAGGCCACTGAGAACCCCTGGTGGATCAATATCGTATTTCCGGGTCTCAACGGCAAGATCTACCTGACTTATAAGGAAATCAACAAGGTCAATACCCTTACCCAACTGGTCAATCAAACCTTTGAAATGACCAATAAGCATATGGAAAAAGCAGATTATATCCATACCACCCTTTTCCAGATGCCGGACAGCGTGAGCGGATTGCTCTTTTATGTGGGGGGCAACGCAGCCAGTGCGGTGCAGTTCTTTGCCACAGATTCCACCAAACATTTCCTGCGGGGGGCGCTGTATTTTTATGCGGTTCCGAACGCTGATTCCCTGGCCCCCGTCAATGCGTTTGTGGAAAAGGATATGAAACACCTGATCTCTACCCTGAAGTGGAGATAGCCAAGAGGACTGCCATGATAGCCATTGATCAAATACTGATCAGCGATGAGGTCGCCCAGCAGGAATTTGTCTGCAACCTGCAGGCTTGCAAGGGAGGCTGTTGTGTGGAAGGGGATGCAGGAGCTCCCCTCGAAGCTGGGGAAATGGAGATTCTGGAGGGGATCTTTGACCAGCTGAAACCCTTTCTTTCTGCCGAAGGGCTGGAAGAAATCAGGCAGCGGGGAAAATATGTATTTCAGGCAGAAAGCGGTTTCACGACACCAGCCATCGGTCAGGGGATTTGTGCATACGGAGTCCTGGAAAATGGAATAGTTAAATGTGGCATTGAAAAGGCTTTTCATGCGGGTAAAACCTCATTCATCAAACCGATATCCTGTCACCTGTATCCGATCCGGATCAGCAGGCAGGACCTTTATGATGCCCTGAACTATGAACCCAGGGATACCCTTTGCGGGCCTGCCTGCAAGCTGGGAAGGCAGCTGAAGGTCCCCGTCTATCGATTCCTGAAGGAAGCCCTGATCCGTAAATTCGGGAAGGGATTTTATGAAACCCTGGATCAGGTTGCCCGGGAAAAATTCAGGGAGGATATAAACCGCCCCCAACCCTGAAAATATATCCCCTGCTGAGGGAATGACTTCATAACTTTGGGAACGGGACAACTCAGGATTAAAATTTATTTTTTCTGATGAAGGAGCAACAGTTGGCATTCCAGGCCAAAAGCGCAGCTAAAGCCGGTGATCTGGAACACCGCCGCAAGATCAATTTCAATATCAGTAAATATGATGCAGCCGTAAAAAACGGCAAGCAGCAGTTTGCAGATCTGGCTACCGCCAGGGAAAGGGCAAAGAATGTGAAATGGAAAGCCATAGAGCGACTGGATAGGCACCTGGAGACCTTTGAGGCTAAATTCATCAGGAAGGGGGGTAAGGTTATCTGGGCAGAAACGGCATCCGAAGCGCTGGATGCCGTTCTGGCTATCTGCAGGGAAAAAAATGCCCGGACCGTGATCAAAAGCAAATCCATGGTCACCGAAGAGATTCACCTGAACCATTTCCTGGAGCAGCAGGGTATTCAATCCATAGAAAGCGACCTGGGAGAATATATCCAGCAGATTGACGGAGAACCCCCTTACCATATCGTTACTCCGGCCATGCATAAAAGCAAGGAGGATATTGCCCGGCTATTCCATGAAAAATTGCATACAGCTCCAGGGCTTTCCCCCGAGCAGATCACCAGGGTGGCCAGGGAAAAGCTGAGAAAAACATTCCAGGAAGCGGAAATCGGCATAACGGGAGCCAATTTCCTCATTGCAGACTCCGGGGCGGTCTGTGTTTCTGAAAATGAAGGAAATGCCCGATTGGGCACTTCTTTTCCCAAAACCCATATCGTCATATCGGGTATTGAAAAAATACTTCCGTCCCTGGCGGACCTTAATTTATTCTGGCCCCTGCTGGCGACCTATGGCACGGGACAGGCGCTCACTGTGTACAATACCATTCTGACCGGACCGAGACAGGAACATGAACCCGACGGACCAGATGATATGTATGTCATCCTGCTGGATAACGGAAGGACGAATATTCTTGCAGACCCCGGAGTCCGGGAGAGCCTGTACTGCATCCGCTGCGGCGCCTGCCTGAATGCCTGCCCGGTATACAAGAACATCGGAGGCCATGCCTATGATACCACTTACAGCGGCCCTATCGGGGCCGTGATCACCCCGCATATGAAAGGCATGGAACAGTACAAGCACCTCAGCTATGCTTCCTCCCTTTGCGGTAACTGCACCGAAGTATGCCCGGTCCGGATCAATCTCCACGAACTTCTGTTGATCAACCGCCAGGAATCCGTGGAGCAGGACCATGGCAGCAGTGCGGAAAAACTAGCCTGGTACGGATGGAAACAGGTTTGCCTGAACCGAAGATTGATGAACCTGGCCAAAGCGGGCACAAAAAATTATTTTATTCATAAAATGTTCGCCAGCGCCTGGGGCGGGCAGCGGGAACTCCCCAAGTTCGCTGCCAGGTCATTCAATGAACTGTGGAGGCAAAGAAAGAAGCGTTGAATCAGCATTACAGGTAACCCCGGATACGAAGTCCGGGAACAGCACGGATCAATGCCTGAAATGCCGCATACCCGTGATCACCAGGGCCAGGTCATGTTGCCTGCAGTAATCCGTGGTATCCTGGTCGCGGACAGATCCCCCAGGCTGGATGATGGAGGTGATGCCGGACAGGTGGGCCATGCGCACTGAGTCGTCAAAAGGGAAGAAAGCGTCACTGGCCATGGCTGCCCCCACCAGGTCGAAATTGAACTGACGGGCTTTTTCCAGCGCCTGTCTCAGGGCATCGATCCGGGAGGTCTGCCCGCATCCCTTCCCGATAAGCTGCTTATTCTTGACCAGGGCTATGGCGTTTGACTTTAAATGCTTGCAGACCAGGTTGGCAAATTCCAGGTCAGCCCTTTCCGTATCTGTACAAGGGCGGGCGACTTCTTTCCATTCGAGGTAATTGCCCACATCGCTTTGCTGCACCAATATCCCATCCAGAACATTTTTGAAGGATCGGGAGGGTTTCACGGCATGTTTCTGCCGGAGCAGGATGCGGTTTTTTTTGGTCTTCAGGATGTCCAGTGCCTCGGGGTCAAAGTCCACAGCGATCAGGACTTCAAAGAAGACTTCACTGATTGAAGCTGCGGTGGCTTTGTCCAGCGGGACATTGCAGATGAGGACGCCACCGAATGCGCTTTCCTTGTCTCCGCCGAGGGCGGCATCCCAGGCTTCCTGAAGGTTTTTTCTGGAAGCGATGCCGCATACATTGGTATGCTTGATGATGGCAAAGGTGGGTGCCGGGAATTCTCCGATCAGCTGACAGGCTGCATCAATATCCACCAGGTTATTATAGGACAGTTCCTTCCCATGCAGCTTTTCAAAATCATTTTCCAGTTCTCCATAAAAGAGGCCTTGCTGGTGGGGATTCTCCCCGTACCGCAGGATCTGAGCTGGTCCGGCGGCTACCTGGAAAAACGGATCTTTTCCCGGCCGGGAAAAATAATCTGCAATGGCCAGGTCGTATACTGCGCAGTCCCTGAATGCATTAGCAGCCCATTGCTTTCTTTGTTCCAGGGTAGTTAGTCCTTTTTGTTCGCTGATTACCCGTTCCAGGCCGGCATATTCTTTCCCGGAGGAAATAACCACTACATCCCGGAAATTCTTGGCCGCTGCCCGGATCAGGGAGACACCGCCGATATCTATCTTTTCGATGATCTCTTGTTCGCCGGCTTCGCTTTTTACGGTTTCCCGGAACGGGTAAAGGTCAACAAGGACCAGGTCGATTTCCGGTATCCCGAGGGATTTCAGTTGCTCCAGGTCAGCATCCTGGTCCCGGCGGGCCAGGATGCCTCCGAAGACCTTCGGATGCAGGGTTTTCACCCTTCCTCCAAGAATAGCCGGATATTCCGTCAGCTCTTCAACAGATATACATGGTATGCCCAGATCTCCGATGAATTTTTTCGTGCCACCTGTGGAATAAATCTTAATACCCAGCTCATGCAGGAGACGGACAATGGGTTCAAGCCCCTCTTTGTTAAATACAGAGATCAGGGCAGATTTTATTTGCTTTTGCATGGAGGTATGACAGAGAAAATTAAGGATTCAAAAATACGCGATATGCTTCGATTTATGGTTTTCGCCACTCCGGCCAATGATCAACTACAAATACGTTCTGAAGGATTTTCCACCATTAGAAAGCCTGTCTGGGAAAAGTATTTAAAGCCTGGCAAGGTCATTTCATGCATTAAACGCATTTTCAGGGGCTTTCACCGGCTCAGGTACATGCTTTTTTCCTTAAGCAGGTTCCGGAAATAAGGATCCCGAAGGTCCCGGATGAAACGGATCGCTTCCCCGGTGGATTTCATTTCCGGACCAAGCTCCTTGCTGACCCCGGGGAATTTATTGAATGAAAATACCGGCTCCTTGATGGCATATCCCTTCAGCTTTTTCTCGATTTTAAAATCGCTCAGCTTGTTTTTGCCCAGCATGACCCGGGTGGCTATGTTCAGATAAGGAACCTGATAGGCTTTGGCAATGAAGGGGGTGGTCCTGGAAGCCCGGGGGTTGGCCTCAATGACATACACTTTACCATTTTGAATGGCAAACTGCACATTGATCAGCCCCTTGATTTTCAGCCTGAAGGCAATTCTTTTCGCATAATCCACCATCTCATCCACCACCAGTGGCGTGAGGTTGAAAGCGGGCAGGACCGCATTGCTGTCCCCGGAATGGATGCCTGCCGGCTCAATATGTTCCATCACTCCCATGATATGCACTTCCTCCCCGTCCGAGATCGCATCAATTTCCGCTTCCTGACAACGGTCCAGGAAATGGTCTATCAGGATCTTATTGCCAGGCAGGTGCTTCAGCAGGCTAAGCACCGCCTTTTCCAGTTCATCGTCATTGATGACTATGCGCATCCGCTGCCCGCCAAGGACATAAGAAGGGCGGACCAGCACCGGGTACCCCACCTGTGCCACTGCTTCCAGGGCCTCCTCCGCCGTGAATGCCGTGCCGTACCTGGGATAGGGGATGCCCAGTTCCTTGAGCAGATCGGAGAACCTCCCCCGGTCCTCGGCAATATCCATATTATCGAATGAGGTACCGATGATGGGGATGCCTTTTTCATCCAGTAGCCGGGCCAGTTTGAGGGCGGTCTGCCCCCCAAGCTGCACGATCACCCCTACCGGTTTTTCCAGCTCAATGATCTCCCGGAGGTGTTCCCAGAATACCGGCTCAAAATAGAGTTTATCCGCCATGTCAAAATCGGTGGATACCGTTTCCGGATTGCAGTTGACCATGATTGATTCATAACCGCATTCCTTGATCGCCTGCAAGCCGTGCACACAGCAATAGTCAAATTCAATACCTTGTCCGATACGGTTGGGACCTGAACCCAGGACGATGATCTTTTCCCGGTCCGAGGGTTTGCTTTCGTTTTCCTGATCAAAAGTGGAATAGAAGTAGGGAGTCCGGGCTTCGAATTCAGCGGCACAGGTGTCCACCATTTTATAGGTCCTGGAAATGCCCAATTCCCGCCTGGCTTCATACACCTCATCCTCGGTCATGTTCTTCCCCGTCAGGATGGCAATCTGCTTATCGGAAAAGCCCAGCAGCTTGGCTTCCAGAAGCAGTTGCCTTGACAGGGTTTCCCCGTCCTGGTCCTGAATCTTTTTTTCCATGTTCACGATTTCCTGGATCTGGTAAATGAACCAGGGATCAATATAGGTCAGCTGATGAATGGTCTTGACCGTCATGCCCAGCATCAGGGCATCCTTGATCCGGAAAATACGATCCCAGCTTGGAATTTTCAGTCTTTCCAGTATCTGCTCGGCCTTCATCATGGATCTCCCATAGTATCCCAGGCCAATGGCTTCATTTTCCAGGCTCTGGCAGGCTTTCTGAATGGCTTCGGGGAAAGTTCTCCCGATCGCCATCACCTCACCGACCGATTTCATCTGTAATCCCAGGGTCTCATCACTGCCCCTGAACTTGTCAAAATTCCAGCGTGGCATTTTGACAATCACATAATCCAGGGCAGGTTCAAAATAGGCGGAGGTATTTCCGGTGATCTGGTTGGTCAGTTCATCCAGCTGGTATCCGATGGCCAGTTTGGCGGCTACCTTGGCAATGGGGTAACCGGTTGCTTTGGAGGCCAGGGCCGAAGACCTGCTTACCCGGGGATTGATTTCCACTGCGATGATTTCTTCAGTGGAAGGGTTGAGGGCAAACTGCACATTGCAGCCACCGGCAAAATTCCCTAGCTGCCTCATCATCCGGATAGCCTTATTTCGCATATCCTGAAAAGCCGTATCGCTGAGCGTCATGGCAGGGGCCACCGTAATGGAATCCCCGGTGTGTATGCCCATGGGGTCCATATTCTCCACGGTGCAGATGATCACTACATTATCTGCAGAATCCCTGAGCAGTTCCAATTCGAATTCCTTCCAGCCCAGGACCGCCTTTTCCACCAGGACTTCATGAATGGGAGAAGCTTCCAGTCCCCGCTGAAGGGCATCATCGAGGCCATCCTTATCGTGTACAAAGCTCCCGCCGGTCCCTCCCAGGGTGAAAGAAGAGCGAATCACCAGGGGGAACCCGATTTCCTGGGCAAATTCCTTTCCTTCCAGGAAGGAATTTGCGGTCCTGGCCGGTGCAACGGGTATCCCAAGCTCAATCATATACTGGCGGAACTGTTCCCGGTTCTCTGCCTTGTCAATAGCTTTGATGTCCACCCCGATCAGCTTTACCCCGAACTTTTCCCAGATCCCCAGATCATCGGCTTCCTTGCAAAGATTAAGGGCTGTCTGGCCTCCCATGGTGGGCAATACCGCATCTATGGAACATTCCTCCAGGATCTGTTCAATACTTTCCACCGTAAGGGGAAGCAGGTATACTTTATCGGCCATGATGGGATCGGTCATGATCGTGGCCGGATTGGAATTGATCAGGATGACCCGAAGGCCCTCTTCCCGAAGGGAACGGGCAGCCTGGGAACCGCTATAATCAAATTCACAGGCCTGACCAATAATTATGGGTCCCGAGCCGATGATGAGCACGCTGCGGATGGAGGGGTCTTTAGGCATCAGTTAAGTTCATGAGCTGAAGGGAGAATCCGGATCTGGCCGGATAAATCGGGCAAAAATAAGGTATCGAAGCCGTTTGGGGAAGCGGGGAGATTAAAAAAGTGGCGCAGATCAGGGGGAAATTCTGGTTAATTTGTCCCGAAGCAGGATTTTTACTTTTTCCACCCAGTCCCCCTGCAGCAGGATGATCCTGTCTTTTACACTGCCTCCGGTCCCACAGGCAGATTTTAATTCCCGGCCAAGGGTCTCCAGATCTTTCTTGCTGCCCGGGTAACCTTCGATCAGGGTCACTTTCTTTCCAGCCCTTTGCCGGCGATCCAAAGTGATGCGCAATTGGGGCATATCATTCCCTTCGGCGGAACCCCCTTCCCGGTAATCCATACCGGGATATCTGAAATCAGGGTTAGTGGAATATACGATCGGGCTGTTCCCCCTGTTTTGCTTTTTCTGCATAATTGGCATTTTATTGTGGATGAATGCCTGGAGCAATCACGGTAAGGGCATGGTGCCTCACACTGATCCGGACTGAATTTTTTTTAACCACCCCCAGGGCGTCCCCGTCCAGCTGCATCCAGTCCAGATGCTCCCCGGAAATCCGGATATTCTTGCCTATCAGGTGCCTCACATTTTTATTATTCAGATAAAGGCCTGTCAGGGACTGGACGGTTACCTGCCCCAGTTTGATGAGGTTAAGGGGTTTCATGATCACAATATTCAGGAATCCATCATCGAGTTCCGCCTGCGGAGCAATCTTGAAATTATATCCAATTTGGTTACTGTTGGCCACACTTATAAAAAAAGCGTTTTCCTGATATTTTTTTCCATCAACAAGCAGGTGATATTCTGCAGGCTGATAGGAAAGGCAGTTTTTGAGGACGAGCCTGGCATAATGAATGAACCCCCTTTTTTTACTTGCGGCAAAACGCTTCGCGATCAGGGCATCAAACCCCACTCCGGCATTGCTCAGGAATAACTGGCCGTTCGCAAAGCCGATATCCAGTTTTCTGGACAGGAACTGGTTGATCACTTTAAGGGCAGCGATGGGTTGGCGGGGGATGCCAAGGGCCCGGGCCAGGCCATTACCACTACCCACCGGAATAATCGCCAGTTTGACCTGGGATCCGATAATACTCCTGGCCACCTCATTCACCGATCCATCTCCACCTACCGCTGCAACCACATCAACACCCTGTTGTACTGCTTTCCGGGCAATCTTCGTGGCATGCCCCGCATAACTGGTATAGGAGCAGGTAAAACAGAACTGCATGGGATCCAGATGTTTTCCTGCCAGCTCATCCAACTGCTTACTCCGGCTTGTCCCGGAATGCCTGTTGATGATGAAACAGATGGTTTTCATGCAATCTGGATTAACGGGGATCAGGTTCTGCTTTCAGGCTGAGGTCCAGGCTGACGGCATGATGGATGATGGCACCCGCGGAAATATAATCCACGCCGGTGGATGCATATTGCTGTATGTTATCCAGGTTGATGTTACCCGAAGCTTCTGATTCCATCTCTGGTGGGATGCATTTCAGGGCCAGCGCCACTTCCCCAACGGAAAAATTGTCCAGCAGGATACGGTCTGCTTTCCCTGTGGCCACGATCCGGTTGACTTCCTCCAGATTGCGGGCTTCCACTTCAATTTTCAAGGACAACCCCCGGCTGTCCAGGTATCGCCGGGTCTTGTCCAGCACCCGTTCTATCCCCCCGCCCCAGTCAATATGGTTATCCTTCAACATGATCATGTCATACAATCCCATCCGGTGGTTAAGTCCGCCTGCGATGCGGACGGCTTCTTTCTCGGCCCCCCGGAAATTAGGGGTGGTCTTGCGGGTATCCAGCAGCCGGGTATGGAAGCCCTGCAATTTTTCCGTATAAGTGCGGGTCAGGGTGGCAATACCGCTCATCCGCTGCATGCAGTTCAGCACGAGACGTTCCGCTTTGAGGATGGTTTGTATATGGGCACTGATGATAAAGGCAGATTCTCCCGCATGGACCCGATCCCCATCATGCAGGATGGCCTCCAGGAGGATTGAAGGTTCCAGGAACCGGAATATCCTTTCTGCCAGACCAATACCGGCGATTACCCCATCTTCCTTGATCAGCAGCCTGGCTTTGCCGCTGAGTGCCGGATCAATACAAGCCAAGGTGGAATGGTCCCCGCTTCCCAGGTCTTCTTCCAGGGCGGTGCGGATAAATGCATCATATAAAACCTCGTCCATCCGGGATATTCAGGAAGCAAAAGTATTCAATCCGAATGAAGAAAGGAATGAACGGGGCTACCGGGGACTTGCACTTGTCTTGAAACCCGCTAACTTTGGTTCATGGAAAACAACAAGGCCTTATTGATCATCATGGATGGTTGGGGACTGGGTAAGGTGTATGCATCTGATGCCATTGCCCATGCCCGGACTCCTTTTGTATCGTCCCTTTACGGAAAATATCCTCATTCAGCACTGATTGCCTGCGGGGAACAGGTTGGCCTGCCGGAAGGACAGATGGGAAATTCCGAAGTCGGTCACCTGAACATTGGTGCCGGAAGGATAGTTTACCAGGAACTACAGCGGATCAATCTGGCGATCCGAAGTGGCGAACTGGCGAAAAATCAGGTATTGCTGGATGCACTTCGCCAGGCAGCCAGCAAGGGAAACTCCGTCCATTTCATCGGACTGGTCAGCGATGGGGGAGTTCATTCCCATATAGCCCATCTGGAAGCCCTGACCAGCATAGCCAAGGATCAGGGGCTATCCAAAGTATTCATACATGCCTTCACTGATGGCAGGGATACAGACCCCCGGAGCGGGGCGGAATTCATCCGGCAGCTGCAGGCACAACTGGACAAAACCACCGGGAAGATTGCCAGCGTGACCGGGCGCTACTTTGCCATGGACCGGGACAAGCGTTGGGAAAGGATCAGGATCGCCTATGACGCCCTGGTCAATGCTAAGGGGGAACAGACCAGGGATATTCCCGCAGCCATGCAGGCTTCCTATTCCAGGGGCGAAACGGACGAGTTCATCAAACCGATCATTGCCCTGGACGGTAATGGCCAGCCTGTAGCCCGTATCCAGGATGGCGATACGGTCATTTGTTTCAATTTCCGGACCGACCGGTGCAGGGAGATCACCACGGTGCTGACCCAGAAGGATATGCCGGAGTCAGGTATGCATACCCTTAAACTGGATTATGTCACCATGACCGAATATGATAAGTCATTCAGGGGGATCCATATCATCTTCAATAATGCTGACCTGAAAAACACCCTGGGAGAAGTGCTGGAACAGCAGGGAAGGAAACAGATCCGAATTGCTGAAACGGAGAAATATCCGCACGTGACTTTTTTCTTTTCGGGGGGGAGGGAGAAGGAGTTTACCGGAGAAAGGCGAATCATGATCCCCTCTCCTAAAGTGGCCACTTATGACCTGAAACCAGAAATGAGCGCCAATGAGCTGACCGAAGCACTTTTGCCCGAAATTGAAAAAAAATCTGCGGATTTCATTTGCCTGAACTTTGCCAATGCCGATATGGTTGGCCACAGCGGCGTCTGGGATGCGGTGATTAAAGCAGTCGAAACAGTTGATCACTGCGTGGAGCAGGTAGTTAACGCCGCATTGAAAAACGGGTATATGATTTTTCTTACCGCCGATCACGGAAATGCCGATTATATGATCAATGACAACGGTACCCCCAATACGGCACATTCCCTGAACCCCGTACCTTTTTTTATTATCAGCAATGATTACCATGGGACGGTGCACAATGGGAAGCTGGGCGATATTGCCCCGACCATTTTGCATTTTATGGGCTTGCCGGTTCCCGGGGAAATGACCGGAAACAGCCTCGTTTAAAACCTGACTTTATGATACTTCGAAACGTTTTTCTGGCCCTGATCGTCATCTTTCTTTTGATGCAGTTCATCCGGACGTCCAAGAACAATTCCTCCCTGAATACCCCGACTGATATCACGCGGGTTTACCCGGTTCCTCCGGACGTAGTCCGTTTGCTCAGGGCAGCCTGCTATGATTGTCATTCGGACAGTTCTAAATATCCCGTCTATTTTAATATCCAGCCTGTGGGCTGGTGGATGACCTACCATATCAATAACGGCAAGCGGCACCTGAACTTTTCCCGTTTCGGAAATTATACCCATACCATGGCCATGCATAAATTTAAACAGATCTCCAGGGTGGTGACCAAGCATCAGATGCCTATTGCCTCCTACCTCTGGGAGCATCCCGAAGGCCGGCTGACCCCCATGCAGATCGCCAGGATCGCTTCCTGGGCCGACAGCCTTCAGACAAAACCATAACATACCGGTTCTCTGGTGACTGTCAGCCTTTTGTAAGGATGGAAGGGGATATTTCCTGCTGAAAGCCTATAAGCAGCCCGCCAAGGGATGAACCAGTTAATTTATCCCCGAATTCGATTATATTTATAGGGGAAACGGGGTCAGGGTAAAGCAATCCTGAATAGAAATTTTAGGCTGCCAAGCAGCTTTTTTAATGTTTAACTTGTCTAATTAACGCGCCGGTGGATAACCAGCTGCAAATATGGGATGATGAATCACTGGTAAACGGATGCCTGCACAACAAGGTAACCGCCCAGAAGGAGTTGTATGACCGGTTCAGTTCCTCGATGCTTGGGCTGTGTTTCCGGTATGCCAGGAGCCGGGCCGATGCGGAAGATATCCTGCAGGAAGGATTTATCAAAGTATTTTTTAACCTGAAGCAATACAGGGCCCATGGCTCCCTGGAAGGCTGGATAAAAAAAATCATGGTGACCACCGCCATCAATTATCTGAAAAAAAATAAAAATTTAACCGAAAGTCTGGAAACGGAAAAAGCAGCAATTGCCAGTGCTGTGCTCAGCAGTGAGCATACCCTGCATACACGCGATATCATCAGCGCAATTGCCAGTATGCCCCCAGGTTACCGGACAATCCTGAACCTATATGCCATTGAGGGGTATTCCCATAAGGAAATAAGTGGATTGCTAGGAATTACCGAAAGCACATCACGCTCCCAGTATGTCCGGGCTAAAAGTTTTCTTTCCCGTATACTGGAAAGCAGTCAGAAAGTTATGGTCAGTAAATAAAGGAAATGAGTGAAGATCTACCCCAGCGTGAAGAATTAGAGCGGAGAATAAGAATGGAAGCCCAGCGCTTTGATCTGCGGCCATCGGATATGGTATGGCAGAATATCAATCGCAAGCTCCATCCAGATGGATTTTTCCGCAAACCCCTCCTTTGGGTGGTTACCCTGCTCCTGCTAGCCGGCAGCACCAGCGGGACCTACTATTATTTTGCCAACAGGCATCATCCCCTTACCATTGCCGTAAAAGCCGGACCTTCCCGGCATCTTTCAGCACCAGGATCACCGGCTGCCTTGCTCCCGGTCTTTTCCACAAGGGTTCCCCGGCATATCCTGAATGGTTTGGCCGGGAAAAACAATATTCAGTTGCCTGCTTCCGATGTAAAGAAGGTATTGGTCCGGGGCAAAACATATGGGATAACTTCAATGGCCAATCAGCCGCTTGCCTCCATCAACCATGCAAGAGCGTTGCCTTTATTTGCAGAATTGAAAGCGTTGCCGGAAGCAGCAATGAAGATTTCATTGAAAGGTTCTGAGTTGGATACCTCAGATCAAATACTGGCATCCACCCTGACCGGTGAAATGGCAGCCGTCAGGAAAAATTTTTTCATCTGGCAGCTGTTCAGCCATACCCTTAAATGGGATTTTTTCGTAGCGCCATCCATCAGCTTCCGGTGGATCAATTACCCGGCTTACAGCGGGGTCACCTATTTTTATTATCAGCAGAGCCCTTTCCTGACGACACCCGGAGGACAGGGATCTAACGGAAATCTATCCAAGAACCATCTTTACCAATACAGTGAATTCAGTTTTGCCGCAGGTGTGCATGTTCACCGTAATCTGGGCACCCATTTTAACCTGACCACCGGGCTTGAAATGGACCGGTTTGGATACGGCATTCAGGCAGTGCCGGTATCCCCCACCCTGGTACTGCAGGCAGGTTCCGGCACGGGATCGGGGACCACCTCATTTTATAACTCCTCCTATGCAGTGCCGCCCGGTACCTCCTATACGTTGAATTCTTCCGGGGAGACCAATATCAATAATACCTATTATTTTGTAACCCTTCCCCTACTGGTTGGTTATCATGTCTCCCTGCACAAGGACTGGAAACTGAATTTCTCCGGGGGGATGGATCTCGGTTACCTGGTTTACCAGCAATCCAATATTCTTTCTCCATATACCAAGGTATATTATTCCGATAACAGCCTGATCCGTAAATGGGAACCTGACCTAAACACCAGTATTTATTTTTCCATTCCATTTACCCGGGGTACCTACCTGCAAATCGGGCCGGAATTCAGGTATCAGGTCCTGTCCACCTATATCAACTATTCGGTTAAGGAACATCCCTACAGCCTGGGCATCAGGCTCGGAATCGGAAAAAGATAAATTTTTCCACCCATGCAGCATTCAGGCTGTTTTCCTTGTCTTAACAATGGAATGTTTGACATTTCAGACCTTTACCGACCACTTGTTTTTTTATATTTAAGATTGTAGGTTTAATTACTGTTTAATTTTCGTGTGTAACCGTCCCGACTCCTCGGGACGGTCCTTTTTTTGGTCGGTATGCAGGGCAACTGACCCTGAAGCGGGGGAACCGACCCTGAAGCGGGGGAACCGAACTCATCGGATAGTAGTAGGGGTTAAGGGTTGATAAAGCTATTCTTCCCCTACCCGATTTTCAATACTTTTGCTCCGATGAGATGTCCCGGGGCTTTTTATATCTGCTTTTCCTGCCTGATTTTTTCCGGTTGTAAATCCCAACCTTCACCCGGGAAACAAAAATATTTCAGCCTGAAAATATTCATGGCCGGACAGTTGAAAAAATGGCAATCGGTCCGGGGCCGCTTTGAGCAGGTGGCCGGGCTGCCGGATAAACCGGATACCTCTGTAATCAATCCCCGGCAGCTTTCCCGGTATTTCAAGCCCTTCTTTGAAGCCGATATTACCGATTCCTGGCATGCGGATCGTTATAAAGTCAGTTCGGTTAGGGATGGGATCACCGGTGACCTCACGCTGATCTATGATGCCAAAAACCCCCTCGTCAGCCCCTCCACCATTCAGCTTAACCTGGATGGGCATAACCAGGTAAGTAGCGTTTTTTCGAGAACATTCGGAGGCAACCTGTTTTATTCCCATTCGGACATACTGTTTTATAAGACAGGAAGGGAGATCAGGATCATCCGATTCCGGAAGTTCCTTTTTTTCCCTATGCGGTTCTCCGAGCAGTTGATCCTGATCCGACCAATTCAAGGCGCTTGATATGAAGATTGAAGAATTCAGGCAGATTGCCAGCGGTATCCCAGGACAGCCCGGCATCTACAAATATTTTGATGTGTCAGGGGCCCTGATCTATGTGGGGAAAGCCAAGGATCTCCGCAAAAGGGTCAATTCCTATTTTGTCCGGCGGCTGGAAAATTACAAAACACGCAAACTGGTGGAGCATATCCATCATATTGAATTCACCATTGTCGGATCCGAACAGGATGCCTTCCTGCTGGAAAATTCCCTGATCAAACAGTTCCAGCCCCGGTATAATATCAACCTCCGCGACGACAAGTCCTATCCTTATATTGTCATCCGAAATGAACCCTTTCCCCGGATTTTTCTCACCCGGCGCAGGCTCAGGGATAAATCGGAATACCTGGGACCATTCACCGGGGTGGGCAAGGTTAGGGACCTGCTGGAATTCATCCGGGAGAACATTCCCCTAAGGACCTGCGGACTTAACCTGTCAGCGCAGAATATCAGGAAGGGGAAGTTCAGGGTTTGCCTGGAATATCATCTCGGAAACTGCAAAGGACCCTGTGAAGCCAAGCAATCTTCCGCGGATTACCAGGAAAGCCTGCAACAGGTGAAAAATATCCTGAAAGGCAACCTGGCCCCGGTAATCCGTATCTTCCAGCAACAGATGAAAGATAGTGCGGCCGCCCTGGATTTTGAAAAGGCGGAACTGATCCGCAGCAAAATACAAAACCTGCAGACTTACCGGGCAAGGTCCGAAGTGGTTCACCCCAGGATTGACAATGTGGACGTATTTGCGATGGAAGGGGATGAACATTATGCCTATGTCAACTACCTGATGGTGCTTCACGGATCCGTGGTAGCGACCAAGACCGTCACCCTGGAAAAAAAGATGGATGAGGATGACCGGACCATCCTGATTTATGCCATTTCCTATCTGCGGGAGAACTTTCACAGCAGCTGCGGGGAGATCATTGTTCCCTTTGACCCGGATTACCCGGACAAGGGGATAAAGATCACGGTGCCCCGGGGAGGGGATAAAAAAAAGTTACTGGACCTTGCTGGCAAGAATGCTGCTTTTTTCCGGGAGGAGACCCGCAAAAGAAAAATGCTCCACCTGGAGGAAAGGACAACCCAGCAGGAGGAGAAGATATTGTTTGGCCTTCAGGAGGACCTGCAACTACCGGTATTCCCGGCACATATCGAATGTTTCGACAATTCCAATTTTCAGGGCAGTTTTCCGGTCTCCGCCTGCATTGTTTTCCGCCATGGAGTACCCAGCAAGGCTGATTACAGGCATTATAACATCAAGACCGTGCAGGGCATCGATGATTTTGCTTCCATGGCAGAAACGGTTTACCGCAGGTACAAAAGATTGCTGGAAGAACAGCAGTCTCTCCCGCAACTGGTCGTGATTGACGGGGGTAAGGGGCAGCTGAATGCAGCCATGGGAAGCATCGTCCGGCTGGACCTCACCGGCAGGATGACTTTGGTAGGGCTCGCCAAGAATCTGGAGGAGATTTATTATTCAGGGGATCAGCAAAGCGTCCGGCTCCCCTATGGCAGCGAAAGCCTGCTGCTGCTGCGCAGGATCAGGGATGAGGTCCACCGTTTCGGGGTCAGCTTCCACCGGAAAAAAAGGAGCGGAGCTGCCCTGGTCAATGAGCTGGAAAGCATAAAAGGGATCGGCAAAAATACGGCTGATCAGCTGCTGAGGGCTTTTAAGTCCGTCAGTAAGATCAAACAATTGTCCGAAAAGGAGATCGCGGCAGTGACAGGACCTAAAAAGGCAATCCTGATCCTGGCACATTTCCGGATGGAAGGATCTTGAATGTCCCCTAAAGTGCAGGACCGGGCCGGCTCCGGTTTAGCTTAACCGTTTCATCCATTGCCTCAAAATGAAGACATTGGATGATGCGCACTCTTTTACTGATTTCCCTCCTGTACAGTATATTTTCCGCCCTGGCTGCCCGGACCAGGACAATATCCCCTGCCCCGGAAATGCGAAGGGCGGATCAATTTGGCCGGGAAATGGCCATTGACCGGGAAATGGATCAGTTCTCCCTATTCAAAAAAAGGGATCATCACCGCGGTTTCCACCTGCCGGATTTCACCAAACGGGTCCTGCCTGATCTGCGATCAGCTCAATCAGGTATCCAATGACCTGATTGTTTTCCCTTTGATACCACATCAGGGCTTTCCAGGTATTATTCTCTTTCCAATTCAGGGAAGGGTCCTTTCTCCGGTCAGATCCTGATCAGCGGAAATCTCTGGACATATCCGGGTAAATTCCATCAGGCGGGAAAACTAATCAGACAGAAAACCACCAATGAATTTATGACCCCGGGGAAAATAATAATCCATTTCGGTATTCGAAGGATAATGGTAAAACCTGGTTAATGACAGCAAGTGGTACGGAAATGAAAAACCAGTAGATCATTGCTTCGCAGTCCGCTATAACATATCCCGCCAGTATCTTCAGGGAATATATTTTATGGAAGCTCCTCCATAAGCAGTTGCCCGGTACGGGGCCGGTAAAATGTATCCGTCGCCTCCACCATGGCTGATATTCGGATCATTACCCTGGGCAAGTTCCTGGATGTTCTGACCGACGAAAAGGAAACTATACCAGGTACTGTTCAGCAGGTTGTCGGCACCCAGGTATATATCCATGGAAAAATGGCGGCCCAGGTCCTTCCGGTAACCGATTTTTGCACTCAGCAAATCATATGGTTTCATGTAGTTGGCATTATTGAAGTCCAGTGGTGTTTTGTCCACATACCGGTCAGTGCCTGAAAAATATATCCCTGGCCGGGTATCAATATCCAGACCCAGATTGAGCACATTCGGAGGAACTGCGGCTACCCTATTTCCTGAATAGTTTACCAGCAGGCTATCCTGACCTGCTGAGGATTTACCGTAATCCATAAAATCCAGGTAGGTAAAATCGCTGTAAGCATAGGAGATCCAGGGGTGTACCCTTTTTATAGCACCCTGGCCAGCCCTGAGGGCATCATAGCCAGCTTCCAGTTCCATACCGCGGTTTTCTTCCCTGCCCGCATTGGTAAAATAGGAAATGGAATTCGCTGTTTCCTGGACCAGCCTGTTGGTGATATTCAAATCAAACAAGGACAGCTGCCAGAAGAATTTCCGGTTTTTGTTCTGGGTGCTTTTGGCGCTGATCTCATATTGAACGGCGGATTCCGGATTGAGCCGGGTATCTACCTGGCCGGCAGTCGTGGTCATCTGGCTGATGGTGGGAGGAGCATAACCCAGGTTTATGCTGACTGATGTGGTCATCAGGCTGCCCCAGGCTTTTAACAGGGTAAGCCCGGGTGCGAATACCGGGGAGAATTTCCTGGTGAATACCGGGTTATTTAGATATAGGACATTGCTGGCAAGCAGGTTTCGGGTGCTGAAGGTATTGAAACTGAGACTGCCATCCAGTGTCAGGGAAATTTGAGCCGGGAGTCCTGCCCACCATTGGGTGAACAGATAGGAGTTACTGGCAGTATTATGCAGATCGGAAGGGATGTCATAAGGGCTGGAGGGGGAAAATGGAGGTTGAATAAGGGGCAGAATGAAATTTCCCTGTGAATTCTGGGATGACTGCTGGAAAAAGGCTCCTATCGTGCCATTAATAGCCACCGGACCGGTTTTTCCCTGGTAATTAAAAGCTGCCCTCCCCCCGAAGTTCAGGTTTTCATTGTTGTTGAATCCATGGGCAAAATGTTGGTCCAGTGAAGATCCTGTGGCAAACAGGGTGGTCTGGCTGGAGAAATGGATGTTGAACTGATATTGATTGGTGATCCCGGTACGGAAGCTTACTATGTCCACATGGGCATCGTTGGCCAGATAATTACTGTCGCTAATTGCTTTTCGGTGATAAAAATCAGCGCTGTCGATTTCCCCGGCCAGGTCCTCAAAAGAATGATTGAAGGAATAATAATAGGAAACAGATTCCCGATGACCCAGATGAAGATGACCGGCCACGCTGATATAATCTTTCCGGGAGGCATCGTGTGGCCTGAATCCCTGATAGGTCTGATGGCCATAGTTGACCCATAAATCTGAATTTCCATTTGAACTGCGGAAGCTGGTATTGGTGCGGAATAAGCCATTGCTGCCGGCGGTTGCGGTTTCCCTGAAACTGCTCCGCCCGGGCCGAGGAACCGGAGTGAATAAATTAACCGCCCCTGCAGTGTAGCTACCATAAAGGGCGGATGGACCCCGGATCAGTTCCACGCTGCCCAAGGTGGAAAAATCGATATCGTCCATAACTGTGGTGCCGGTGGCATCAGTTACCGGCACATTGTCAATGGAAAGCTGGTAACCCAGTCCGCCGAAATTCTCTGCATCGGATCTTCCGTTATCCACACTGGGGTAATATCCCCGGATAATGATCCGCTGCCCTCCCCAGGGGGAACGGGATTGCATGTCCACTCCCGGAACGGTGTTCAGGGCATCCTGTAGACTCAATCCGGAAGACCGCTCCAACTCTGACCGGTTAAGGGTGGTTGCAGCTGTGGCGAGTCCCGAACCCAGTACTTCAAAGGTAGCCAGGAAGCTGCTGGCATGGCGGATCAGGATAACCATTGGCAAAGAGTTATCAGGTAAGGCGATGACTTTGGGTGTATAGCCCAGGGAATATATGCTCATACTGTCGGATACTCCTTTTATGCGCAGGTTGAAACGGCCATGGCCATTCGTAATGGCAGCAACATGGCCGGGGATCGTGGTTAATGTAGCCCCGGCAACAGGAAGCCCAGAAGTACTATCCTTCACAGTTCCCGTAAGGATAGTCTGCCCGCAGGCAGCCAAAGGAGAAAACAACCAGAGGAGTAACCCTATTTTTTTCATTGTTTTACAGGTAAATCCAACAGGATAATCAGGTTTTAATATTAAATGTAATCATTGGAAATGATCACTGCATTGCCCAGGCAGGCCGGGTTAAGAAAATAATTTTACCCGGTTGGCCAGAATGATTATTTACTTTTGAAATCCGCTAAGGGATTTTTTACTTATTTTAAAGCCCATTTCCCTGAATTAAGGGCACATTTCCCATGGAAAACCAATCTCTCCGGATACTCCTGGACAGCAAGGTGGTATTGTACAATCAACCTGCATTCATTGACAATGATCCCATCAGTATTCCCCACCGGTATACCCGGTTGCAGGACATTGAAATTGCGGCTTTTTTTTCAGCCATTCTTTCCTGGGGAAACCGCAGCACCATCATCCGCAGTGCGGGCCAGGCGATGGACCTGATGGATAATACCCCATATGATTTTATCCTCCATCACCGGGAAGGAGACCTTCAAAGGCTCCTTCAATTCCGTCACCGCACGTTCAATGCCACCGACCTGCTCTTTTTCATAGAATTCCTGCATGTTTATTACCAGCATTTTGAATCCCTGGAAACAGCGTTCAGCGGGCACCTCGGCGAAAATGAACCGACGGTGGAAAAGGCATTGAACGGGTTTAGGAGGATGTGCTTCGCCGGTGAATTTCCGGCAAGGACCGAAAAGCATATATCCTCACCGGAGAAGAATTCTTCCTGCAAGCGCCTGAATATGATGTTGCGCTGGTTGGTCCGTAAAGATCAAAACGGGGTGGATTTCGGTGTTTGGCAGTCCATTTCTCCTTCACAGCTCATCTGTCCAATGGATGTGCATGTGGTCCGGGTGGCCAGGAAGCTCGGACTAATCCAAACGGATATCGTGAACTGGGCTACTGCCCTGACCCTCACGGATAATTTACGTAAATTTGATCCTGCTGATCCTGTAAAATATGATTTTGCCCTGTTCGGGCTGGGGGCGGTAGAAAAATATGGATGAACCCGGATTTTCCCTGCTGAGAGGTGTGCTGGCAGGTTGCCTGGCACTATGCTGCGGTAACCTGGGGGCACAGGATGCCATTCATCTGAGTTATACCTTTCATACCGGAGATCATTACCAGATGGATCAGGACAGCAAGCTGGACAATTACCAGACTTTCCAGGGCATTCCTACCCGGGTCACCCAACAGACTATTTCCTCGGTGGACTTCAGGGTGAAGGAGGTAAGCAACGGCAAAGCCCGCCTGACTGTCCGGTTCCTGAAATTATTCCTTAATGCTTCCAGCAATAACCAGCAGATGACCATCAACACGGCGGTTAAGGAAAATGATCAGATCAATGCCCTGTTCAAAAAAATCATCGGTAAACCCTTTTCCATCACCATGGAAGCAGATGGCCGGGTAGACAGCGTTTCGGGACTGCAGCAGATCACCCGAACCTTGATGCAGGGGGTCAGTGACACCAATAATGCAGATCAGATTGCCCTTAAAGGGCTGCTGGAAAGCCAGATCAGTCCCGCTGCCGTCAGGACCAGTCTGGAGCAATCATTGCCAGAATACCCGGGAAGGGATCTGAATACCGGGGACAAATGGCAGAAGGTCATACAGGTCCCTGGTCCCCCGGCCGGCACCATGACCAATACCTGGATGCTTACCTATGGTGATAAATTTTCTGTACAGCTCAGCCTGAATGCGGTATTTTCCACCGCTGATCCGAACCAGGTCATTCCCCTGGGTAATGGGTATTCAGGGAAGATTAACATGAGTGGTACGGTCCAGGGACATTATGCCATAAATCCCTCCACAGGCTGGCCTTCCATAGTAGAGCAGCATACAGAATACCAGGGAACCTACCGGTATAACGCCAATAGAAAGCTCCGGCTTAAATCTGCACTGAATGTCCCGGTCCGGATCGTCAGTGACAATGAGATCAAGATACTTCACCTGTAAAATCCCCGGCAGCATGTCCGGAAATCTGAACACCGACCTGAATCCATACCTGAATGCCCTGGCTGAGGAACTGGGGATATCCCTTCCTCCGGCGGGATTGGATCTGCGCTGGGAGCTGGCGGACCGGATTGCCGGACTGATCAAAACAGATCCTCGAAAGCTGGTCAATATCCTGTATCGCCTGGATATCCCGGAACAGGACCTGGCAACGTTAATCGGGAAATCCGGAGAATCCCCGGAAGGCATAGCGGACCTGATCATTCAACGGCAAATTGAAAAAGCGATCTCCCGCCAAAATAACCGGACTGCTTCCGGATCAGCGGGTGACTGGTGGAAGGATTGATTATTTTTCGTGGATATCGAAAAAAGTGCCAAACACCCGGTCCCAAAAGGAAGAACTCACCCCAAACCCCTTGTCATCACTTTTGTAATGGTGCAGGTGGTGGTTTCTCCAAAGCGGTTTCAGGAACCTGAACCGCGGATTCCAGGCATGAATGGCAAAATGCATGCTGCCATATATCAGGTATCCCAGCAGGAAACCGGGGAAGAAGACGAAAGCGGTCCTGCCAAGCAGGAGATAGAACAGGGAAAACAATACGGTGGCCAGGATCAGGCTGGGAACCGGAGGCATGAACAACCTTTCCTTATCGCGAGGAAATTCATGGTGGTTACCATGCAGGACATAAATGAAGCGTTTGATGCGGTCATTGTCACTGATCAAATGGAACACATAACGGTGCATGATGTATTCAAAAAGGGACCAAAATACAATAGCTCCCGTAAAAGTCAATATGATCCGGGAAGCGCTGAACAATAGGGTATGGGCGCTATAATAAAGCAGCAGGACGATCACCGGCAGATACATTCCCCAGATGACCAAAGGATGGGTTTTGGTCATCATTTCCAGGTACTGGCTTTCAAACAACCTGGCCTGCCCCTTGTTTTTGATCTTCTCAAACTTCATTACTAAATCAGTTTAAACAAAAATAACGAAAAAATCGCCAGCAAGTAGCGATCAAATAGTGTAAAAATAGGGAATAGCGGTAATATTTGAAAAGGAATTACTTCATAATATACTGAAAATCAAAATAATGTAGATAAAGCGAAATAACCGGGGAATGGTTAGTTTTGCGGTCCCCAATACCTTGCACAGTATGAAATTTCTTTCTTATCTCAAAGACGGACAAGACCAACTGGCCATCCTGGTGGATGGGTTGTTATATGATACCGATGCCATCCACCCGGAACTGCCTGGAAATATGGAACTATTCCTGAATGTCTGGGATGAAGCGCTGGAAGCGGTCCGAGAAGCGGAAGAAGCCATCCGTACCACCCTCTTACCCCTGTTCAAAGGCATTTCCCCCGAAAAGGTGCAAATCCTGGCTCCGGTTCCCAGGGCTGCCTCCTGCAGGGACGCCTATGCATTCCGGCAGCATGTAGCCGCCGCACGCAGGAACCGGAAGTTGGGGATGATCCCGGAATACGATCAGTTTCCGGTATTTTATTTCACGAACCACCACAGCATCCAGGGTCCCGGGGATATCGAGTGTATGCCGGATCATTTTCAGCAGCTGGATTTCGAACTGGAAGTCTCCATCGTGATAGGCAGGCAGGGGCGCAACATCTCTGCATCTGTTGCTGATGAGTATATCGCGGGATTTATGATCATGAATGACATGAGTGCAAGGGTGCTTCAGATGGAAGAAATGAAACTTAACCTGGGACCAGCCAAGGGAAAAGATTTTTGCACGGTCACCGGACCCATGCTGGTGACCCCAGACGAACTGGAGTCATTCCGGGTCGCTCCGAAAGCCGGCCATACAGGGAATAGCTATAATCTGAAGATGGTTTGCCGGCTGAATGGACAGCCCGTCAGCGAAGGGAATATGGGAGATATGGACTGGACTTTTGCCGAGATCATTGAACGCTGTGCGTATGGAGCAGACCTCTACCCCGGGGATATCATCGGCAGCGGCACGGTGGGTACTGGTTGCCTGCTGGAACTGAACGGGACCAAGAAGGGCAATGACCCGGAGGCGCCTGAAATCTGGCTGCAGCCCGGAGATCAGCTGGACATGGAAATTGAAGGACTGGGGCGCCTGGAAAACACCCTGAAAGCAGCCGATACGGAATATTCCCTGCTGGCCCTGAAAAAAATAGTGGCTGAAGGAAAATAAGGAATTGCAAAACAAGGGCAGACGATGGGCTGGGGATAGGCCGGTATTACCAGGAAAGATATTTTAACAGCTGTCCTTCCATTAAGTCTTTTTCCTCAGCCGGATGAAGGGCCAGGCCATGGCTCAAGGTGGTCGAAAGGAAGTCCCCGCTACTATGATAACTCACCGGGAACAGCAGGGTTGCCGAATGATCATTTTCGAGCCTTACCGGAAAAAACTCATCAAAGGAAGTTCTTTTTTCTCTTCCCCTGCCCAGGGGAAGAAAGATTTCCGGGACAGGAGTGAGACCCAGGGATTTCCGGAGGAAGGGTTCAATGAACACCTTAAAGGCTGCCTGCACGGAGACCGGGTTTCCGGGTAGCCCGAAGACCAGGCATCCCCCCGGGAATTTTCCGAACCACAGGGGCTGACCCGGTTTTATTCTCACCCGGTGAAAGATCTCCTGTACGCCAAGGGATTTCAGTGTGGCGGGAACATGATCGGCCTGACCTTTGGATACGCCTCCGCTCAGGATGAGGATATCTCTTTCCAGCAAGGGTTCAATAGCTGCTGCCAGTTTAACCGGATCATCGGGTAGCCTGATGCTGGTAACTTCTGAAATCCGGTATTGCATCAGAAATGCCTTTAATGCCCAGGAATTGCAATCCCTGATCTGGTATGGGGAAGGCTTACCCTTGATGGGCAGTATTTCATTCCCTGTGGAAACCAACGCGACAGCAGGTAGCCGGCATACCCTTACGTTGGCTTTTCCCAGGGAAGCCAGCAAAGCAGCCAGGGAGGGATCAATGATGCAATGTTCATTCAAAAGCAGCTGGCCATTCCTGGCATCTTCCCCCTGTCTGGCAATAAATTGCCCCCGCTTCACTGCTGCCCCCGAAAAAACCACCTGGTCTTTCCCGAGCACGGTATCCTCCAGTTTGATGAGGGTATCAGCTCCTTCCGGGACCGGAGCTCCGGTCATGATGCAGACACATGTTCCCTTTCCTGGTAATATACCCGCCGGCTCCCCGGCCATCACCGTACCTGCCAGCATAAAAGTATTTTGCCCCAAATGGATATCCTCGAAACTGCAGGCATACCCATCCATGGTAGCCCGGTTGAATGGGGGATAATCCCGGTCCGCAATTATTTGTTCCGCCAATACTCTTCCGAATGAGGATTCCAGCGGCAGCGTTTCTTCTTCCGGAGGTTGAGCCTGTTGGAGGATGGATTGAAGGGCTTCTTCCAGACTGATCAGTTGATGGGATTCCGGCATTTAGTGACCGCCTCCCTTCAGCATACTGCGGGCATGAAAAACCCCGGGAAGAATGGCTTCCAGGGATTCCCTGGCTCCGGTTGGGCTTCCCGGCAAGGTGATGATCAGGGTTTGACCAATCGACCCGGCAATTCCCCCGGACATCATGGCCAGGGGATTCCTTTGCTGACCGAAGGATCGCATGGCTTCGGGTATACCAGGGGCATCCCTTTCCAGGATTTCTGCTACCGCAGTTACCGTATGATCCCGTGGGCCAAGTCCGGTCCCCCCGGTGGTGAAAATAAACTGGATATCCTGTTTCACCCAGGCCTTAATCTGTGACTGGATCATTTTCTTGTCATCCGCTATGACCAGATAATCGCTCACCTCGGCATTGGCTTCTCTCAGCAATAGACGGATGATCAGTCCGGACCGGTCTTCCTGTTTTCCAGCCGCTGCAGAATCAGAGCAAACCAGGATGGCACAGGTCGGGGGCTGACTGAACAGGTTATTCCTGTCGCTTTTGCCACCCGTTTTCTGCAGCAGGCGGATACCGGTAATCTCCAGGTGTTCATCTACGGGCTTGAGCAGGTCATACAGGGTGAGTGCGCTGACCGTTACCGCAGTCAGCACTTCCATTTCAATGCCCGTCCTGCCGATGGATTTACCGGTGGCCAATATCCGTATTCCGGATGAAAGGCTTTCTGCAGGGTCCAGTTGTGCGAATCGGATATCCATACTGTCAATACTCACCGGATGGCAATGGGGGATCAGGGAAGAAGTATTTTTAGCGCCCAGCAAACCGGCAGCTTTTGCGATCTCGAAAGCATTTCCTTTAGGAAGAGCCTGGTCCCTGATCATGGCCAAAGTGCTTTCTGCACAATGCAGCATGGCAATAGCTTCAGCTGTTCTCAGGGTGATCTGCTTGGAACTGATATCTCTCATGGCAAAACAGGTTCATGGTCATTCAAGGGTGAAATCCACCGGCAGGACTAACCTGTTTAAAGTTAGGCATATTTCAAAAAGCAAAATCCATTTTCCTGTTTAGCAACCGGATCCTTCGTGCCGGGAAAAACCCGAATTCAAGGGGAAATCAAATTCATTTCAGTTTCTCCCAGACAGGAGTTTGAAATAAAAACTAGGACTTTTCAACCGGTCCCGCATATCCAGGTCTTCAAACATGCAGGAAATCATTTCACTGAGGGCTTTGTTTTTGGAAGCCTTATTGACTACCAGGTTGATCAGCCAGGGGAAATGGTCCCCCAGCCGCTGCATTTTATAGCTCAGCTGCAGTTCGGACCAGAGGCGGTGATAGAAAAGTTGATCATATTCTGCTGTGGCCCTGGCATCGAATTTCCGGGCAGTTATACATTTGCAGGCCACTTCCACAGCCGCCATGGCGCTGGCCATGGCATTCCCGATTCCTTCCCCGGTAAATGGATCTATGAGGGCACCAGCATCTCCGATAAGCATGAATCCCTCCCCCGAGATCTTTCTTTTTTTAGAACCCAGCGGTAGCCCATACCCCCTGATATCGCCCACCAGCTCTGCATCCCGGAACCGGTCCTTCAGGGAGGGGCAGGTGCTGATCATTTCCAGCATGGTGCGTTTCAGATGCATTTTACGGGCACTCACCTTGTCGCTGCGCATGCCGACTCCCACATTGGCCATTCCGCCTGACAAAGGGAATATCCAGAAATACCCGGGTACGAATTCCTTCAGAAAATGCAGCTCAATGAAATTTTCTTTGTCCAGATCCCGGACATTCCGGTAGTAAGCCCTTAATCCGGCCACATAATGAGCCGGTTCCTGACGGATTGCGGCGTGATGGCGGGCAAAATGAGAATGTGCGCCATCAGCCAGGATAATGAGATTGGCGGCAATGGTGGTTAGACCATCTGCAGTGGTCAGGATCCATTCCCCGTTCTCCCGGCGATAGGAACTGATCTCCGTGCCCTGAAGAACTTGTATCCCCGGGTACCTGCTGGTCTGTTCCAGGAGGAAATTGTCAAAATCAACCCGCCTGCACAGATAGCCCGGCGGATGATCCAGCTGTCGTTTTTCATTCCGGAAAGGCACCCGGAGGGATCGGAGATTAGGTGCGGCGAAAATCACTCCAGAACTTCCGATCTGGAAAGCCCGGGAAGAAAGGTCGGCCAGGATGGCCGGATCCAGCTTTCCCAGGAGCTGCACTACTTTTCCGCTCAGGGCATCTCCGCAGATCTTATCCCTGGGGAAAACCGCTTTATCGGCCAAAACGCAATCAATCCCTTGCCTGGCCAGGGAAAGGGCCGCTGTAGTACCCCCCGGACCTGCCCCCACAATACATACCTCTTTTCGGTAAAAAGCACACACTTTTCTTGATTTTCAGGAAATTAACGGGCCTGCTGAAGCATCCCTGGTAAAACCTTGCAAATATATAGGATTATGGGGTTGGTCCAAGACCGGTGCAGCCTGGTTAAAGGCAGGGAAGCCCGCTATCGGGAGCAATGGGTTTGGCAAAATGGGAAACCGGATAGTCGCTGTCTTTGTATGCAGGATGGGATTTGACAGCCTTTACCGATAAAATATACACTGACCATTTTTGGATATTCCTGGCTGTGTAAATGGTGCATAGACAACCGGCCTGATCATTAGTGAAGGAATGATTATATGCGTAATCGGGCCCCAGAATCCGGTAAAGGTCTACCTGGTTCCTAATCCAGCCTGTATGTATGTCCAGGCAACTGGATAATATGAACAGGTCATCCTTTGGAAATTTATAGTGTGCGGCCAGGATATCATACAGGGGACTCAGATTATTTAAGTCTGACTTTCCGGGATTGACGACCAGGTGACTGAAAGAAAAGACCCGGGCATAAGGCCCAATCTTTTTTTTAGGGATCACTATGGAAACCGGGATACCCATGCGTTCAAGTTTTTGATAAGCAGCAGCAACCCGGGATATATTTTTATAGCCTGCGGCTCCCCGATCTGCATGAAGGGGACGTCCATAAACGCCGGGGAGAATGAGGCCTCTCAGCATGGAGAATCCAGTTAGTCAAGGTTTTATCAATGAAGTACCCTTTTAAATAAAAATCCCGTGACGGAAACACCATTCCGTGGTTAAGCGGAATAGCACTCCGTCAATGGACCAAACCACTAGTCCTGCGGGATCTTACCCATATATAACACATGAAAAAACCATCAATGATTCCTTTTGTGGTTAAGCTAATATGTTCTTCATACGCAATTTTAAATCCAAATGGTCCGCCTGCTGATCAGGAATTGATTAATAACCTCATGATCTGTCAAGCCACCTGCAAATCTTGATGTGTGGGAAAGGGGCCAAAGTTAACTTGGCCCCTGTTTGGGCTAGGCGAACAAGGATAAGGCAATGATTTTAAATAGCTTTTGCCGGTCGGAACCCAAACAGTCTTCCCCCGGGACAAAGCATGGGAAATCCAGATTAATCCGGTAAACCCTTGTTTCTGAACAGGAATTACCATTTCGGATATTAGCTTTATGTTGGGGTGGGGGAAATGAGTCCGGATAAAATACCTGAAATATGTATATTTTAACCTTGAACAGGCATTAATTCCCTGATTTTTTACTCTTTTGACAGTCATTTTTAATAATATGCTCACATTAATTATATTATAATGTCAATATTTAAAAACATAAATTTCATAATTTATTATTAATATCCTGATATACAATTGTTTTTAATAATTTTCTAAAATCTTCAGATAATATTATAATAAAAATAATGTTTATAATATTTCACAAAAGTATTAAAAATTTAGATATTATTTTAAAATAAAATGAATATTTATATTTATATTATATAAAAAATTTAAATTCAATACATTATTATTTTTTATTAAGTAAACGACCAGAAGAATATCCCGGATCGCCCGGATGGCGGAATTTTTGCACTAATGCTTTCTATCTTTTAAATAATTCCACAACCTGATGAGATTTTTACCCTGCTTATATTTTGCGTTTACCATTCAGGTTATTTTTTCGCCTGCCAGGGCACAAACAGGGAATCCCGGATCTTCCAAACCAACTAGTGCCGATAATAATTATTACCGGGAACTCCCCGCCTGGAAAAAACGGATCCAGCTTTATGATACCTCCGCTGCCCACCTGATCAGCAGGATTGAGGATATTAATTCGACGATGAATGATATCAACCTGGTGATGGCCAGCGGCTTTGATACCGGAGAAATTGCCAGTAACCTTTCTCCAATAGAAAGAAGGATAAAGATCATCAGGTATAATATCAGCAGCCAGAGTGCGGGATTAAACCTGACCAGTTTATCGCTGATCGATGTGCTTTTGGATGAATCCATTAATAAACTGAAGGGCTGGCAGAATACCCTTTTCAGTTACAGCACAGAACTGGTCAGTTTCACTGCCGAGATCAGGTCCATGACGCAGGATTCCATCCTGAAACAACTCCCTGTGGACTCTTCGCTGAGATTTTTATATAACCAGCAGCTCGGCCAACTGAGGGACCAATGGAAAAGCGGTAATGCCAATGCCCGAAAAGCCCTCTTCAGGATCAATATTCTGCTGAGTCAGGTTTCAGATGATTATTTTATTGCTGAAACATTACGAAGTCAGATACTGGGTCTGACCAGCAATTTCTGGCACAGGGCCCTGGGGGATGAATATGGCTTTATCGGAGTAAAAAATTTTCCGGCCCCGGCGCAGGAACCTTTTGTTTCGGTAAAGGATAAAGTGCTGTCGGGAAGCCTTCGGGTGATGTCCTATTATCTGGCATCCAATGAGGGCATCCGGGTATTCAATTTCATCCTGGGTATCCTGTTTTTCTGCTGGATCCTGGTTAACCGCCGGAAATTTATCAGGAGAAACGAGGATCCATTGCTCCCTGGTAAAAAGCTAAGTTTAATACAGGGTATACCGGTGCTGGCAGCCTTGGTTTTCATGTTTAATATTAACCCCTTGCTGGAGATGCATCCTCCCCCGGTCTATACGGTCATGTGTCAATTGCTGCTGACTGTTTCTTTGACCATACTCCTTGGGATGAAGTGGCCTCGTAAGCTTTTTGCCTGCTGGATCGTGGTGGTTTGCTTATTCGAACTGCAGGGTTTTGGCAATTTATTCTTTTCTCCCGTGTTTATGCCCAGGTTCTGGTTCCTGGGATTGGAACTGTTTTCCATGGTATTTGGTTTCGTTCTCCTTCGTGCAGTGCGGAAATATTCGGAACAGGTGGAGAGGTATATCCCCCCCCTGGTCATTATTTATATCTTCCTGAACCTTCTCGGATTGCTTTTCAATATTTTTGGCCGGGTTACGCTTTCCGCCCTGGTAAGCAGCACCGCCATTAACAGTTTCTTTCTGGCGATTTCCCTGATGGTATTCATCCGGATCCTTCTGGAGGCCGTTTTTCTCCAGCTGGAAGCAGCCAGACATTCCAGCCAGTTCCTTGCTGACCTGAAGTATGAAAGGATTGAAAGCCGCCTGAAAGGCATTTTAACCATATTGTTAGGGATATTCTGGTTTATCAACCTTACCCAGAATTTGAATATCTACGATGATGCCACTGAATATATGGGTATCTTTCTGGGAACAATCCGCCATATTGGAAGCACGTCATTCTCTTTTGGCAATATCCTGGTTTTCTTCTTTGTGATCTGGATGGCTTATCAGATACAGAAATACCTAGCCTATTTCTTTGGCGTACCTGAGGATGAGATCCTTACTGCTAAAAAAAACGGTATAGCCACCTCCCTGCTTCTGATCCGTTTGGTGGTGTTGGTCAGTGGGTTTTTATTGGGAGTTGCTGCTTCTGGTCTTCCGGTGGATAAGATCACGGTGGTTATCGGTGCCCTGGGGGTTGGGGTGGGACTGGGTCTGCAGGGTATGGTGAACCAGTTGGTTTCCGGAGTTGTCCTGGCCATCGAACGGCCAATACATGTTGGAGATGCCGTGGAAATTGGCGGCCAATCCGGCCGGGTTAAGAAAATAGGCATCCGGTCCTGTCATATCATTACGCCTGATGGTGCAGATATCATCGTACCCAATGCAGAAATGATTTCCCAGAACCTGATCAACTGGACCGTCAGCAATAACCATATCCGCACCGAGATCAGTGTTAAAATTGAGCCTGGGGCAGATCCGGATAAAGTCGCAGGTATTATTCGCCATCTGCTGGATGAAAATAAGGATGTCATGAAAAAACCGGAACCACAATTACTGTTCAGCAGCATTGATCAATCCGGTATGCAGCTGCAGGTGCTTTTCTGGGTAGAGGACATCAATAACTGGATACAACTGAAAAGCGATATGCTCAAGAAAATATTTGAAAGCTGTAATGCAGCGGGGATCAAACTGATCTGAAGGGTTCAGCAGAACCAATCCCCTGCATTTTATCGCAGTATCTGGCATAAGTTCCTTCAGCCATTTGCATAAACCATTTGATGCGTCGGGTCAGGCTGGACAGTTCCTGCGGGCTGATCAGATAATTATCCCGGTATCTGGAGTGCGTGTATGCCTGCTGAAGTAACATAAATAGCCGGATCTCCTCTTCGGTGTTCCGGGGGAAAAGGGCTGCAAATTCGCCGGTAAAATTATTGATGAATCTCAGCAGCTTATCCAGGTTATGGGTAGTGATCCGGTAACCGGTCAGCGCGAGGATAATGCCGGTGCATATATGTTCTGCCGCCTGATGCAGCATGAAGACAGCAATCCGGAGATCCCCTTTTTCGGTATAAAAGTCGACACCCTGCAGGAATCCGGCTGCACGGACAGACCAGGTTTGCCAGGCAATGGCCATATGATGCAATTTCTCCACCGGGGCTATGCAGGGAGGATCAGGATAATCACCGGTTCCCTGATCATGGAGGGAGATTCCATCGCGGATGACGGCGGTAAAAAACAAATTCCCGGTTTCCAGGCCGACACGCAGGGTTTTTGTGGAATGGACCCATGCATTCAGCCTGGCAAATCCCCGGCAGCGGTTTTCAATCATTTCCTGAATTTCATGCTCAGGTCGTTTTTCCCCGTTGCGGGTGATCAATAGCAGGTCAAAGGCATATTGATCCTTGGATTCATCTTCCAAGGAGTTCAGGCAGCCCTTCCGGTGAACATGATAAAGCTGTGAACCAAAGCAATATACCTTTTCCGGATCTGTGGCAGCAAGGATGCATTCGGTAATGTGCTCCAGCAGGCTCAGCTCATGACAGTTCAGGTAAAGGGGGACCGGTTCCGCCAGTAATGAGTCTTTTTTTTCTTCAAGGGCTGTATCTGCCCAGGAATCAAGGGACTCCAGCAGGGTAATCAGGCTTTTGTATAAGGAAAAGGCAGCGCTCCTTTCCTGCCAGTCATCATAGAGCGTATCATGGCAGCACATGGCCACTTCCATCCATTTGGATAAAATATCCCTGGCTTCATCCGGCCTGAAAGTGGCAAAAAAAGCTTCCATGGCCTCGTTAATCCTCCTATTACTGCACAGACTGGTTTGCCCAACGGAGAGACATTCTTTTTCAGCTTTTTCCGGTTCATTCATAAAAGGTCGATTTCAGGAAGGGGGAATGTAAAAAATGAACTGATAAAATCTTCCTGTACCTATATTTGTAGAAAATAAGTACAAATATATAGATTATATTCTACAAAATTAATTCATTTCAGGATTTAATCTACGGTTATGACCTCAGTGGAAAGGGTATTGGAATATATCCGGTATAAGCGGTTAAGCAAGCGGTTTTTCTATAAAAATACGGGCATCTCCAATGGATACCTGGACAAAGTGAAGGACCTGGGAGCTAATAAAATGGAGAAAATAATCTCTGCCTTTCCGGAACTGAATTTTGAGTGGCTGGTCACCGGATCGGGTCCGATGATCCGGGAGCTTAATCTCAAGCCACCCGAGGGTAATATCCGGGAAAAAGAAATGGGTTACCAAAATCTGCAGGAATTACTGCAGGAAAAAGAAAAACTTATCGAAGCCAAAGATCGGGTCATTGCAGCCCAGGATGCTACGATCAGGTCAAACACGGACCTGATTGCTTTGTTGAAAAATCAAAATAAGGATCTCCGTAGAGGGTAGTCATATATAGTGTTTATTAAATCTATTTACATAAAGTTAAATCCAACCGATAATTTTCACGAGGGGTCTTCTGGCATGCATCTTGCTCTTTTATTGTTCTAAAGGAAATCAAAGCTTATTATGAAAAGGATATTTTTAACTACTATGATGCTGGCAGGAGCCATCATTGCTTTTGCACAACAACCGGTAAAAAAGGACACTAAGGGTATGAAGCATATGGTGAAAACCGAAAAAGCCATTCATCATGAGAGAACTGCCCGGGACAAGGACATGCTTCATGGCCGGAAAACCGCAGCCAGGACAGAAAAGTCAAGGTTAGCTGAAAGCAAGGAAAAAAGAAATCGGGAAGCCTATAATCTGAAAAAAAGAGGGATCAAACATCCTGTCCTCAAAGCAGATAAAAAGGCGATGTCAAAAAATTCAGGAAGCTAATCACACTTCCATATACCTTAATCATCATCCTGTCTGCAGGACTTTTCTCAGGACATTTCTGAATGACACCTGGCAGGGCTAAATTCAGATATTTTTTGCGAAAAGCAATACAAGCCCATCACTTAGTGATGGGCTTTGTCATTTTTACGGATATCAGGATGCTCCTCCAACATTCCAGGCAGCATGATCCCTTTAACTTTATGCTTCATTGTCCTGTTTCGGCGATATGCTTTTTTTGACTTTATACAAACAACACAATAAGTTTGGATACCCGGAAACAGTGTAAATTAGGTATTGATTTACTGGTTTTTACTTTGACAAAATCAATACTTATGCGTGGTAACTTAATTTTCGCAGTCTGTTTACCCCTGGCTTTCTCGGGTATTGCTGCCAGGTCTCAATCCCTGTATATGCCCAGGAATGTCCGGCAGGCATTTTTAAACGGCACCCGTTCCGCAGACGGATTTCCCGGTAAAAATTACTGGCAAAATAGGGCCCGTTATGATATTCATGTAACTGCGCTTCCGCCGGACCGCAAAATCTCGGGTTCAGAACAGATTACCTATTTCAATCAGAGCCCCGATACCCTGAAGACCCTGGTGTTTAAGCTGATCCAGAATATTCATATACCGGGAGCCATCAGGTTCGGGGATGCGGATTCTGATTATTTCAATAACGGAGTGCATGTGGATTCTTTTTTGATCAACGGAAAAAGGGAAAAATGGGTCACCAATCCGGGGCATTTTACCTGGCAGGAGATCAGGCTAACCGATCCTTTAATACCTGGAGATTCCATACATCTTTATTTCCGTTGGCATTACCGGATTTCTTTGAAAAGCGGACGGGAGGGGATGATTGATTCCACTACTTATTACCTGGCCTATTTTTATCCCAGGGTTGCGGTGTATGACGATTATTATGGTTGGGACCGAATGAACTTTACGGGTGAACAGGAATTTTACAATGATTTCAATGATTATACCCTGAAAGTCAGTGTTCCGGAAAATTATCTGGTTTGGGCTACAGGGATGCTGCAGAACCCCGCGGAGGTGTTGCAACCAGTATTTGCTTCGAAACTGGACAGGTCAATGCATACCAGTGCAGTAATCCATATTGCCACCCCTTCAGATTTGGCTTCAAAACAAATTACCCTCCAAAAGGCCATTAATACCTGGATATTCACTGCTTCCCATATCACGGATATGGCCATTGGCCTCAGTGATCATTATGATTGGGATGCTTCCAGCTTGGTGGTGGATGAGGCAAAGGAAAGAAGGGTCAGCATCCAGGCGGCCTATAATGATCGGGCGGCGGATTTTCATCATGCCGTAAAAATTGGCAGCTATTCAGTGAACTGGTATTCTCATCACTGGCCGGGAGTACCATTTCCATTTCCTAAAATGACGGTATTGTAAATTCCGGAGCATGGTAACCCCTCATTCCGATTTATGGTAACCCCCTATTCCGGAGCATGGTAACCCCCTGT
>DATLTB010000005.1:0-19315 GCA_035533815.1 Chitinophagaceae bacterium | reverse complement strand
CAGAAGCTTGACTTGGAGGGTCAGTTTCATAACCTATTCAAATATAGTCAAATATAGCCAAGGCATTTAAACTTAAAAAGGAAGTGGTTCTCCTCCCTGCGGCAAGACCGCTGGGTTTCCGAACCGAAAATTTATGAATTCGTTTTCTTTTACTGAACCCGCAGGATATATGTTCAGCGCAGGCTTATTGCTGTTGAGATTATTTACCGGATCCTTCATGCTGACCCATGGGCTGCCGAAACTCAGGCAATTCCCGGAATATGCCAAGCGCTTTCCCGCCTTTGTCGGTTCCAGCAGTATTTCCTTATCGCTATCCATTTTTGCCGAAGTGTTTTGTTCCGGGCTGATCATCCTGGGATTATTCACCCGGCTGGCTGCCATTCCGCTGATTATCAATATGGGTACAGCCGTATTCCTGGCCCATGGCCGGGAACCTTTTGCCAAAAAGGAAATAGGCCTGCTTTATGGGATCATATTTTTGGTGCTGCTGATGTTGGGTGCCGGTCTTTTTTCCCTGGATCACCTGTTTGCCCTTTCTGCCTGATCCCGGCTAAAGCTCAGTGGTATAATTCTCCCCAAATACTCCCGGGTCAAGTGCCCGGGGTATTTTGCCATTTGAAATTCCCTTCCGAGGGTAAAAATGACTATTTGTGTGATGGAAGTCCTTCCGGGGATTTTCCAGTCGGCAAACGGCCGGACTGCTGTAAATTCGCAAGCGCAAATCAGACTGACCCTTGATCTTTTTACCTGACCGATGAACAATTCCGGATTCATACAGCTGCAGGGAGGCCAATTGATAGTGCCCGACCAGCCCGTGATTCCCTTTCTGGAAGGGGATGGCATCGGGCCGGATATCCGCAAGGCCTGCGCAAGGGTCCTTGATTCCGCCGTGGAAATGGCCTATGGCGGCTGCAGGAAAATATGCTGGAAAGAATTACCGGCCGGGGAAAGAGCCTGGAAAACAACTGGAGAATGGCTTCCGGCAGCAACCCTGGGCACCCTGAAACAATGCCTGGTCTCCATCAAGGGGCCCCTGACCACCCCGGTAGGTGGCGGGATCCGTTCCCTGAATGTCGCCCTGCGGCAGGAACTGGACCTGTATGCCTGTGTACGCCCGGTCCGCTGGTTTGAACAGGTTCCCTCCCCGCTCAGGCATCCCCAGCAGGTCAACATGGTCATCTTCAGGGAAAACACGGAAGATATCTATGCGGGAATAGAATGGATGACCGGCACTCCGGGTGCGGAAAAATTACTGCATTTCCTGCGTCAGGAAATGGGGGTCACCAATATCCGGTTCCCTGCCTCGACCTCCCTGGGCATTAAACCGGTTTCCCGGGAAGGTTCTGAAAGGCTGATCCGGGCAGCGATCCAATATGCCCTGGACCACCACTGTCCTTCGGTCACCCTGGTGCACAAGGGAAATATCATGAAGTTCACGGAAGGGGCGTTCCGGCAATGGGGCTATGACCTGGCAGCCAGGGAGTTCCCGGAATCCACCTACAGCTGGCTGACCTGGGAAACCCTGCAGCAGGAAAAAGGGACTGTAGCCGCCAACCGGGATATGCAGGTGGCCTTGGCCCATGGACGGGTACTCATCAAGGATGTGATTACCGATAACTTCCTGCAGCAGATCCTGCTTGCCCCGGAAGCTTATTCTGTCATAGCCACCCTCAACCTGAACGGAGATTATATCTCCGATGCACTGGCAGCATCGGTGGGAGGCATCGGGATTTCCCCGGGTGCCAATATCAACTACCAGACCGGCCATGCGATATTCGAAGCCACCCATGGCACAGCTCCCCAGCTCGCTGGCCAGGATATTGCCAATCCCTCTTCCCTGATCCTGAGCGGGGTGATGATGCTCCAGTACCTGGGATGGAAGGAAGCGGCAGACCTGATCCTGGCAGGGCTGACCACGGTATTGCGCCGAAGGCGGGTAACCCTGGATTTTTACCGGCTGATGAGCGATGCTACCCTGGTCAGCTGCAGTGAATTTGCGGGAGAGATCATTCTACACCTGTCTCCAGCTGTTAAGGACCCAATACCCTAAATACCCATAATTTTATCCCATGCATAAAATCAAAGTGAACCGTCCAGTCGTGGAAATGGACGGTGATGAAATGACCAGGGTCATCTGGAAGTCCATCCGGGAAAAACTGATCCTCCCCTACCTGGACCTGGACATCCGGTACTTTGACCTGGGCCTGGAGCACCGGGATGATACCGATGACCAGGTAACCACAGAAGCGGCCAGGTCCATCCTGGAATTCGGAGTCGGCATCAAGTGCGCCACCATCACCCCCGATGAATCCCGGGTCAGGGAATTTGGCTTGAAACAAATGTGGAAATCCCCCAATGGCACCATCCGCAATATCCTGGACGGCACGGTATTCCGGGAACCCATCGTGATCAGCAATATCCCCCGGCTGGTCCCAAACTGGACGGCGCCCATCTGCATTGGCCGCCATGCCTTCGGGGACCAGTACAGGGCCACTGATTTTCTCACCACCGGCAGGGGAAAGCTCACCATCCGGTTTGAACCCGAAGAAGGCCCGGTAACTGAATATGAAGTCTACCAGTTCAAGGGTAACGGGGTAGCCCTGGCCATGTATAATACCGATGAATCCATCCGGGGGTTTGCCCGGGCCTGCTTCAACCAGGCCCTGTTGAAAAAATGGCCCTTATACCTGTCCACCAAGAACACCATCCTGAAAAAATATGATGGTCGTTTCAAGGATATTTTCCAGGAAATATATGAGACGGAATTTTCCGGGAAGTTCATCCGGGAAGGACTGACTTATGAGCACCGCCTGATTGATGATATGGTGGCCAGTTCCCTCAAATGGCATGGGAATTTTGTCTGGGCCTGCAAGAACTACGACGGGGATGTGCAGAGTGATACGGTAGCCCAGGGGTTTGGATCCCTGGGCCTGATGACTTCCACCCTGGTTACCCCAGATGGAAAGACCATGGAAGCCGAAGCTGCCCATGGTACGGTTACCCGGCATTACAGGGATTACCAGTCCGGCAAACCTACTTCCACCAACCCGATTGCTTCCATTTATGCCTGGACGAGGGGTCTGCAGTTCAGGGGCATGCTGGATGACCAGCCGGACCTGATCCGTTTTTCCCGGATTCTGGAGGAAGTCTGCGTGTCAGTAGTGGAAAAGGGGCAGATGACCAAGGACCTGGCAGTCTGCATCCATGGCAGCCGGGTGGAACATGGGACCCATTTTCTGTATACTGAAGAGTTCCTGGATGTGCTGGCTGATGAATTGAAGAATAAAATGAATACTTAATTGATTATTAAATAGATATATAACTAAAGGCAATTTTTCCTAAGTTTGCAGACATGAATGCCAAGCAGCAGGCGGGGGAAAAAGCCGCAGACTATATCCGGCCTGGGATGACGGTGGGACTCGGAACAGGATCCACCGCCTATTGGGCGATCCGGGAGATCGGACACCGGGTGCAGCAGGGACTCCAGATTAAGGCCGTCGCCAGCTCACACCAAACCGAAACCTTTGCCCGGGAACTGGGGATCCCCATGATCTCCTTTGCCGCAGTTAACCGGATTGACCTGGACATTGACGGGGCGGATGAAGTGGATCAGGGACTTAATCTGATCAAGGGAGGAGGAGGCGCGCTGTTAAGGGAAAAGATCATTGCCTATAACAGCAAGCAATTCATCGTGGTTGCCGACGAATCCAAACTCGTCAAGCAGCTGGGAACTTTTCCCCTGCCGGTGGAGGTTTTTCCCTTCGCCTGGGAACTCACTTTCAGTCAATTGAAATCCCTGGGGGCCATCCCGGTCCTCCGCAATGAAGGAACTTCCCCTTTTGTGACCGATAACGGAAATTACATTATTGATTGCTCTTTTGGACCGATCCCCGATCCGGTAAAACTGCAAAAGCGGCTGAAGGATATCGCGGGTATTGCCGAGAACGGGCTTTTCCTGGGAATGGCAGATATCGTCCTGTTCGGACGCTCCGACGGAGAGGTAGAAATTCTGGAGAAAAAACAACAGTGACGGGAATGCTCAATCCTGCAGGTTCATCCCTGCCTGTTTTTCCTGCAAGCTATCATACCCATAAATATCCTGATCAAATATGAGGTGACCGGAGGCATTCACCTGGCAGGTAAAATACCGGATATAGAAGGGGAGCCTCCGGGTGAGACTGACCTGCTTTTGTACCTGCAGCTTTTCCCAGACCACCAGGCTATCCTCGATATGGCGCAGCTTGTCATTCCTCACCAGGTACCTGGACAGGCTGTCCCATTGCTGGAGCCTCACACAACCATGGCTCAGTGCCCGGTACTGCCGTCCGAAAAGTCCACGCGCATTGGTATCATGCATATACACGCTGTATTTATTGCGGAAATTGAATTTGATGATGCCCAGGGAATTATCCAGGCCCGTCATCTGACGGATCAAATAGGGGAAGTAATTCTTGCTGTACCTGTTCCAGTGGAGGGCGGAAGAATCCACAATCCGGTTATGCCGGTCCAGTACCTGTAAGTTGAATTTCCGGAGATATTCTTTGTTTTTTTTAATCCCGGGCAGGACTTCCTTCACCACAATGCTCATCGGCAACCTCCAGTAGGGAAATAATTGAAAATTAAGTATGGAAGAGTTCAATTGGGGGGTGGGGGTAAGGGGGGCGCCCACGATCACCCGTGATTGCAGCCGCAGGGTATCGTTGTCCCAGAGCTGAAAACCGAAAGCAGGGATATTGACCAGGGCATAGCATGAAGGAAGCGTATCAGGCATTTCCCTCCATCGTTCCAGATTGATCCTGATCTGCCGGATCCGTGCCCCGGCCGTCACATTAAGCGCTTCCACAGTTTGACTTCCCGCCTGACCATCCGGGTAGAGATTATGGGTGCGTTGAAACCGCTTTAACGCCCGGATGATGCGGGCTTGATGCCGGATATCCGCAGTGTCCAGTTCACCCCCCTGGACCAGGCGGCTGGCTACCAGGTCCGGAAATCCGGAAGAATCCAGCTTGTTAAGGGGAAGACTATCCCAAACCCTTTTGCCATTTTGCAGGATATACCGGGATAAAGCAGATTTTAGCAAACCAAATTGGATATAGCGGGGTTCCAGGGAATCAATCATACTGTCCAGGATATTATTTTGGACCCCCCTGCTGACCATCAATGCCAGTGATGTATCTGAGAATGTATTTTGCTTTCGCAGGGAAAGGCTATCAGGACCCAGTACTCCGAAATGCACCTGAACGAACAGTTTCAAGCACGCTTCACTGAGCAGGATATCTGCCCTGGCCCATCCTGCAGCGTCCCTGCGGGCTATTTTCCGGTTTGTTGCGGGAATGAGGGCTTTCAGGGAAGCTTCAAAATAATCGGCGGGATCCAGACCTACTGCATCTGCTCCCTCAACCTGGCTGAGCAAGGTATGGGCTGGGATATTCAGGTAACCATTTTCCGACCAGAGGGCCTTATAATCCCTTTGACTGTACAGTCTTTCCAGCGCAGTTAGCCTGTACTGGCTGAAGGTCCCCGCAGACCCGGTCCTGGTTGCCAGACCATATTGAAGCTGCATGCGGATATTATCCTGTACGCGGTTATCCAGATTCTCCCCGATTGGAGTAAGGTCATGCCGGGGTGGTCGGTGCAGGAAACGGCAATCGGTTAGCCAGCATAACAGCGTAAAAAAAAGGAAATAAGGAAATATGATCCGGGGCATAGGGGGCATTCTCCTTGGGATGTCCATTGTTCAGGATGATCCAATATCCCCCAGCCGAAGGGAAGGGAATTCACTTTCAGGCTGCCAGGATCCTACCTGCAGCATTTCTTGACAAAAAGTCTTTTGTAGGTCCAGACCAGCCCTCTCCAGGTATAACCCAATATTTTAGCCATGGCGGGAATTGTTAAGGTTTTACACCGGCAGTAATCCGTTCCCTGGCTTCATAATGTCCTGCTGCGGCTACGGCTTCATGAATCCGGGATTCCGGGATATATTCCTCCATGGTCACTACAGCCAGGTTATCCTGAAGGGAAACTTCAGCACTGCTTACTTTCGGCACAGCTTTCAGCGCCTTTTCCACCTTGATGACACAATGGGAACATCCCATGCCACCGATATCGTATGTTAAAATCATAGTCATACAAATTTACGGAAAAACAACCGGTATAAAAAGGAAAGACCTCCCCTGAGGTAATTAAGCCCGAATGCTGAAGCAATAACACCTGGAAGCCGGAACAAATTCCAGCCGGTAATCCCCGGATAAACGAATTGACTATTCAAATTAAATCCCCGGTAACCGACTTGCTTTGGACTTAATCGGGCTATTAATTTTATCCACAGTTTGTAAAAAATTGTTTTACCGGGGTTACCGGTAATGATCGGGTCATCCAAGTTTTACTGAAACAGCCAGATAATCCGTCAGATTTGCAGGTATCCGTTGAATATTGGCCCATCCCCATATGTTCCAAAAAGCAAAATCCAGGTAGCCTCTGTTAACTCTTTTTAACTAAGCGATACCTGGTACACTCGACCGATCCGGGCAAACATCGATGATATTAAATACCTTTGCGCTAACTTTATATGGTTCATTTTTGCAACTTTTATGGGAGGAGCAAAATAATTACATTGCTGATTCAAGGGGGCTTTAGTTTTCCCCTTTTGATAATCAGGTAATCCATTTTACCTCCCTGAAAGTGGTATTTATTTGTTGAATTCTCGAAAGAAATACCTTTTTATTACCCAAAATTGCGGAACAATCGATCTTTTAATTTAATAATAAACATGAGCAATATGATCAACCTGACCCCTTTTTTACTATTTGATGGCAACTGTGCCGAAGCCATGGCATTTTATAAATCTTGCCTGGATGGAGAACTTACGCTGACGAAACTTGTTGATACCCCGATGAAGGATCAGGTGCCGCCGGCGCTGCATAACCGGGTGGTCTATGCGCACCTTAAAAGAGACACTATAGAGTTTTCAGCCACGGACTGGCTGCATCAAACGAGAAAACCGCATCAAGGAAACATGGTAGCCATGCACATTACTTGTGGCAAATACGCCGACCTCAGAAAAATCTTCAACAAACTGGCAGAAGGAGCACCGAAAGATCTGCTTGATGATTTGCAGGAAATGCCTTTTGGCACGTATGGACATCTTGCTGATAAATATGGGGTTCATTGGTTCTTCCACAGTAATGATATACTTACCGGTTAAATGTTCAAAAGCAGTGCTTTTGACCTTATCATACTCAAAGCAGCTATATTGTAAAATGAGCTACTTATAAATAAGGAGGATTCAACAAACAAATGCAACTTTTGAAACCGGGACCATTAAGATGGATTGATAATTAAAGAGGGTGGTTTTGCCGTTATTTTAATTAAATCTGATCCATTTTTCTTTCGAATAAATGGTAATTCTTTGTAGAATTCTCGTTTCTTAACCCTCACCAAGGGTTGTTTCTGTAACTCTTTAGGTTTTAGATTTTAGGATTGGCATACAAAGGTCTCATGCCTTTGTATTTTCCTCCGAAATATTTTTATGCCCCCCTTGTGGATACCCCTTAAAAACTTACCGGACTATTGATCTATTAACCCTTCAGCCAACCGGGCGTTTTTAAAGTTTTTTCCGGAATGCATCTTGAAAAATGGATTCATCCTTTTGAACAGTCTTTAAAATCCATTGTCCCCATGTAGAATATAGTAAATTCATGCAAATTTTAGTTTGAGGATGGAGGTAAAAGTAATGTCAAAATGGTCATTTTGCAGATTCTGCAAATTTGAATGGTGTTTTTCAGCCCTGTCCGCTTTTATGACTTGTTCATCAGGCTTGAAATAACTTTTAAAGGGAAAGTCATAAGCCCTTGGATACCTGCACGAAAATCTCCTGACTTAATATTATAATCGGGGACTAGCCTGGATAAAGTGATTAATACAAAGAGGACCTTATTCGCTGAATTGCCTTTTTTAAAATAATTAAATGCTTTTTTTACATTAAATCCGGCCTTTTTCTTAAGGACCCGATTCCTTTGGAAGAAGACTAGGTTTGTCAAATTGTTTATCGGGGTTACCTGAAAGGTATTTCTTCCTGAAGTCCCTGGATATCCTTATTTTAGGATGTAAATACGAACCGGTGAAAAGCAGATTTCCCTGTTTACTGGTATTGCTCCTGGCCTCTCTATGCGGAACTGCCCAGCGCAAGATAGATACCGGTAGGGTTCATTCTCGCGGATTGATGCTGTCCATCCAATTCGGGACGGCGGAATTTTATCTCCCTGAACTGGATGGATCTCTTGAAGCTAACGGCATTCCAGCTGCTTTTGGCCGGCCTGGAATTAAACTGGGAGGTGAATTAAGTTTTGGAGATTTTACGGATAAATCCCGATTCTTTTACAGCATTGGCCTGGAAGGGACCGGGTATACGGAGACCGCAAAGCATTACCAGCTTCAGGTTTCCGTCCTGGAGAACAACTATACCTTGAATTATCTCCTGTTCCGCAACAGCAGGTTCTTCCTGTTCCCATCCCTGGGCTGGGGAATGCTCAATGATTACCTGAATATCATCAATCAGGAAGCAAATCCTGGTTCATTTGGGGGCGCCATCGACAGTTTACAGGGGGAACGCAGTCTGGCCCTCCGGGAACTGTTTATCATCCGTCCGGGAATTCATATGGACTGGGCTACCGATAAGGGTCAGGCAGGCCTTATCGGAATCAATATCACGGATGATATCGGGATAACCAGGCGAAGCTGGAAAATGAAGGACGGAACCGCACTGGCCGGGGCTCCAAGGTCCCGGGCTGAGGGATGGAGCCTCAGTGTATCCTTTACTCTCGAATAATATTCCGGGGACAAAGACTTAAAATCAAACCTGATCAAGAGGCCTGCGGGTAGCCTGGGCCTGTTTACGGTATTCTCCTGCCGTCATTCCGGTCATTTTACGAAACTGGCCAGACAAATGGGCCACACTGCTGTACCGGAGTTCGTCAGCTATTTGAGAGAGGTTCATCTCCCCGTACTGGATCAGCTCCTTGACCCGTTCTACCTTCTGGCGGATCAGGTACTGTTCAATGGTCACCTGTTCACTGCGCGAAAATAAACTGCTCAGGTAACCATATTCCCGGTGCATCCTGCCGCTCAGAAAATCCGAAAAATTACCGGGATAATGGCGCATCTCCCCATGATGCACCCAATCGATTACCGCCAGCCGGATGGTCTCGATGATCCGGCTGCCCGGGTCATCCTGCAGTTCAAAGCCAGCCTTTCCCAGGCTCGCTCCCAGGTTCCCGAGCAAGCGCTCATCCGGTTCACCTTCCAGGGTGACCAAGCCAAGCTGAATGGAGGAAATGGTCATTCCCTGCTCCCTGAGGACCTCCCCTACCACACGGATGCAGCGGTCACAAACCATATTTTTAATGTGCAGGATCAGAAAATAAAAGTTGAGTGAATATCGTATCGGCTGGCCATGGGTTTATTTTCAAGATGCAGTTTGGAAAAGTCCCGACAGTCTTCCAGGAAAAGAGGAAAACTAAAGTCCCCTTCCTTTTACCGATACCGGGCTAATTTCCATCCTTTGGCTATTTGGGCCTGACTGGCAAAGATCGGTTTAATTGCCTTATTTACTGTTTTCATCAGTTGATGTATAGCCATTTGATGCCAATCTGGAAATTAAATCCCCCGTAAGGGTAAAGGGGCGCAGCAAAGTTTTCGGAATGGACAAAGGTATTCAGGTTATCTGCCCTGATAAAGGCGGTGAACCTCCTGATCAGGATGTTGACAAAGGCGCCAAGTTCAGGAACATTGGCTATGCTGAGGCTGCTTTGCTCCACAAATTGCTGTAACAGCGGGGAATAATCATCCGCCGGGTAGGCCGTATTATACTGCATATCGAGTCCGGTAGCCAGGCCCAAATGGGCGGCGAACAATGCCCCTTCCCAGTCCAGCCGCTCCCTGGTCCATATCTGCGGCACATGGAGCGGAGTATTGGCCAGGACCTGCTGGTAGGCAATGTCGGCATACCAGTGAAAATGCCTGAGCTTGAACTGCTTGTCCAGGATGATCTGTACCAGGTTGAAGGCTCCCGGGAACTGGGCGGATTGTGCATACTGGCTGAAATAGGTATAATTGTTCAGCAGGTAATAATTCAGTTCCAGGTGGTAGCCCAATTTACTGCTGCCCGAGCTGAACTGCAACAGGGTGGTATTTTCATTTTTAAGGAAATGATTATAAACCAGCAGCCGGTTGGATTCAAAAAAGGAAAATGCAAAGGGCGGTGTTTCATTGACATTGACAAAGGCCAGCCGGACATTGCCAATCTTATTACTGATCTTGCGGCTGAGGGATGCGCTGGCCTTGTAATTGCCGAAATAGCTCCCCGCCAGATACAGCGATCCATACAGGTCCATATCCCAAAGCTGGTTTTTAGTCTTATTCCGGTACTCAAAATGTCCGTATAGGTTGGAAAAGGAAATGGAATTATAGATAAAATATCCCTTGTCTGATTCCAGCGTAATGCCGGCCCTGAGGTACTGCGACTGGTTAGTGGGAATAGGAAACTGCATAATGGAAAAATCGTTGGACACACTGTTCCATTTCTGTACAGCATTCAGGGCACCCAGGGAAGAGGCCTCCAGGCCGTATTTGGCGAAATAAAAAGAATCGGACGGTATAGTGTCGCTGAACCCGTATACCTGTTGCAGATACCGGAAGGTATGTTCGATCCTTAGCACAGGATAGAACAGGTATCGCTGGGTGGAGTCATTCACCTGTACTGTATCCGACTTCCCCCAGTCATAACTTTGCCTGATCAACACCCCGCCGTCAGTGACATAGGACCGGGTGGGAATGGAGGAACTGAATATGCTGAAGTTCGAAGTATTATTGCCACCCAGGTTCACCGGGATCGTCTGCAGATCACTGTAAACGGGATTACTCAGATAGGCATCGCTGAGAATTCCCCCGTTCTCCCCGTTATTGAGCTTGTTGCCCGTAAAGCTGAAAAAGACATTATAGCGGACATTGTCGGTGTGGTAATGGGCAAACAGCCGGTACCCGTTATCATCCGTATTCTGGTTCTTGAAAAATCCATCCGAATTGATCTTGCGGAACTGAAAACCAAAGCTCAGATTTGGGGATGGGCTTTGGACATGCAGGACCTTGATAATCTGTTCCTGCTGGCTGCCCACCAGGTAACCCAATTCCGTATAAGGGGCAGAAGTGTGATAAAAACGGGTACTGTCCAGCATGAAGCGGTAAGGATCCAGGGCATGCAATCCCGGATCCCAGCCGGGCTGCAGCCTGGGCTGGTAAACCAGGGGATATGCCGGATTACCGATATTACCCAGGTAGGCCATGCCGGACTTCAGCGGATTCCAGGCATAAAAATCATTATAGGTAGAATCCGGTTTAAGGATGCTCACCCCATCCAGATAATGGTAGGTCACATAGTACCGGGTATCCACCCGGTGTTTCAGATTTAGGGAATCTCCTCCTCCCTGCCCGCCACCGCCCATTCCCCCGGAATTGCCCTGGTTCTGTGCGAAGCCAGGAAACATTAAGCTGGACAGGGTAATTGTCAACAGGGCAAATACGCTTATTTTTAAGCTGCCAGCTTGGGAAAAAATCCGCATCAGAGCAACGCGATCAGTTCCTTAAAGATAATGGATAATTTCGGCTCGGCTGCGGCTGCGGCCTCCAGCACTTCCTCATGGGTAACCGGTTTGCCCTGTTCCCGAACCCAGAGATCCGTGATCACACTGAGCGCAAATACTTTAAGCCCCGCATGTACCGAAGCGATCACTTCGGCAACCGTGCTCATGCCCACTGCATCCGCGCCAATGATATGCAGGAATCGGTATTCTGCAGGAGTTTCAAAACAGGGTCCCTGGACGCCCGCATAAACCCCGCTTTGCAGGGGAACACCACATTTCCTGCCGGCGGCAAGGGCTTTAGTCACCAGGTCCCTGCTATAGGGTTCACTCATATCCGGAAAGCGCGGGCCCAGCTTTTCCTCATTGGGTCCACGCAGGGGGTTTTCCGGTTGCAGGTTGATATGATCGGTGATCACCATCAGGTCTCCCACCCTGAAAGCGGGGTTAAGACCTCCGGCTGCATTGGAGATCAGCATGGTTTTCACGCCCAGCATCGCCATGATCCGCACCGGAAATACCACCTCTTCCATGCTGTGACCTTCATAATAATGGAAGCGGCCTCCCATGACCAGGATCCCCTTGCCGCTGCATTCACCCGCAGTCAGGAAACCCGGGTGTCCTTTGACGGTAGCCTGGGGAAAATGGGGGATCTCCCGGTAATCCAGGGAAGCTTGTACGTTGATCTCCCTGGTGAAATTCCCCAGCCCGCTGCCCAGGATGATGCCAATTTCGGGATTGTTTGGAATATGCTCCCGGATATACCGGGCTGTTTCTTCCATCATTGAAAAACGAAGATCCATGAGTACAAAAAACTAAAAATGAAAATGCCGGTGATTTTTCCGGTGGCCGTTTTGCAAATGTAGGCGTAAATCCAGTGGAAGGGTATTTTAGATTTCAATGCAAATCCGGTATTTTAGCGCAAATTTTCCGGATGAACCTCCATGAATACCAGGCCAAGTCCCTGCTGAAAAAATTTCATGTCCCCGTGCAGGAAGGGATCCTTGCCGAGAATGCGGATATGGCGGTAGAAGCTTTTAAGCAGCTCCGCATGGAGACAGGCACTAAATGGGCGGTGGTCAAGGCGCAGATCCACGCAGGTGGCCGGGGCAAAGGAAAGATTGCCGGCACGGAGCAGCGCGGAGTCGCCCTGGCAAAAAGCGCTGAAGATGCCAAGCACATCGCCGGCCAAATAATTGGCGGAACCCTGATCACGGTGCAGACCGGAACTGCAGGTAAAAAAGTGAACAAGGTCCTGGTCGCCCAGGACGTTTATTATCCCGGCCCCAACCCCACCAAAGAATTCTACCTGTCCATCCTGCTGGATCGCTCCAGGGGACAGCAGGTGATCATGTATTCCACGGAGGGCGGTATGGATATCGAGGAGGTGGCAGCAAATTCCCCGGAAAAGATATTCCGGGAATGGATTTACCCCGGTGGGCAGCTTCAGCCGTTCCAGGCCCGCAGGATCGCTTTCAACCTGGGCCTGCAGGGCGAGAGCTTCAAGTATATGGTGAAATTTCTCACTAACCTGTATACGGCCTATACCGGACTGGACTGCGCCATGATCGAGATCAATCCCCTGTTTAAAACTGCTGATGAAAAGATACTGGCCGTGGACTGCAAGATGCGGCTGGATGACAATGCCCTGTTCCGGCATCCGGACCTGGCGGAACTGCGTGATATCACAGAAGAAGATCCCTCCGAGGTGGAAGCAGGTAAATACTGCCTCAATTTTGTCAAGCTGGATGGCAATGTGGGCTGTATGGTGAACGGAGCCGGCCTGGCCATGGCCACCATGGATATGATCAAGCTCAGCGGTGGAGAACCAGCTAATTTCCTGGATGTGGGGGGAACTGCCAATGCCCAGACAGTGGAAGCAGGATTCCGCATCATTTTAAAAGATCCTAAGGTCAAGGCCATCCTCATCAATATATTCGGGGGCATCGTCCGCTGTGACCGCGTAGCCCAGGGAGTTATCGATGCTTACCGGTCCATCGGAGATATCCGGATTCCCATCATCGTCCGTTTGCAAGGTACCAATGCGGAAGCCGCCAAGGAGCTGATCGAACAATCCGGACTGAAGGTCCAGTCAGCCATCCTGCTCAGTGAAGCTGCTGACCTGGTCCACCGGGCATTAGCCTGAATCATTTTATCCGTTGGTCATATCCTGAAGCTCCTCTTCAGAGATGATTTTATAACCACTGGTGGGAATATCGAATTCGGAGGCTGGCTGCGGGGTCAGGTTCACCTGAGAGGCGGTCATAATCATCTTCAGACCACCGATCCGCGTCCTGAACTCCAGGGGTACCCCCTTCAGTCCCACGAATTCCGGAAAATAATCGGGATTCCCGGGTACAAGATCCGGGGTATAGAATACGGTGACGGTATTGCCTGCCCTGGTTTTACCCACTGCTTTAAGGCAATTGTAACCGGCGATCTTGCGTTGGGTATGTCCATCCTGGAATTTCATGCCTGCATACACGGCCAGTTCATTTTTCACCATGGCCGGGGTCAGCCGCATCAGGTATTTTTCCGGTCCCCGGTCGATCATGGCTACCGCCGTGGTATCCGCAGCATTGCGGATCACCACCCGGTCTATCGCTCCCACGATCAGGTCGGTGCGGCTCATCTTGCTGTTGACCATCAGCTCCATTTTGCTTCCGCTGAATTGTACCGTACCCTGATTACGCAGGTTAAGGGGTTCATCCACCCGGACATCATACAGGATCATTCCTTCGGAGAAGATCCGTTGGGCATATAACGGACCGGATGCAGAAAGCGTCATCACCAACAGGGAAAGACCGATTGTTTTCATCCCGGAAAATTAAGTTAAAAATGGCTGCTTGTCTTCATTCGGCCCTGAGCCCCTTTACTGGCCTGGACATGGCTGCTTTTATGGACTGAATGCTGACCGTCAGGATAGTGATCAAAAGGGCCATACAGCCAGCGACCAGGAACACCCAGGGTCCGATGGATATCCTATACACGTATTGCAGCAACCACCTATGGAGAAAATACCAGGCCACCGGTGAGGCAAGCAGGCAGCTGATGGTCACCAGGACCACAAAATCCCTGGAAAGCAAGAACCAGACCTGGGACACCGTGGCGCCAAGCACCTTCCGGATGCTGATCTCCTTGCTGCGCTGCTCTGCCATGAAGGCAGTAAGGCCAAACAATCCCAGACAGGAGATCAGGATCGCCAGGCCGGCAAAAAGTGCGGCCAGTTTGCCGATCAGGGTTTCGAGCTTGAATTTGTTCGCATAGGAATGATCCACAAACCGGTAGATATACGGATAGGCTGGATTATACTTGTTGAAGATCGGGGTGAGTTTGGAAATCGCTTCCCGGGTATTCATTGCTGGAGAAAGCCGGTATAGGATACAGGACAGCGCCTCGCCGGGATCATACCGGAAAAAAGTGGGTTCAGCATCAGCGAAGGGAGACAGCATCAGGGCATCCCGGACAACGCCAATCACCCGGATCCGCTGATTATTTCCCCAGGTGATCTCCTGGTTCAGGGGTTGGCGGTACCTCAGGCGCTTCACAGCTGCCTCATTGAGGATTACATTGAGGGAATCCTGACCCAGGCTGCCGCTGAATTTCCTGCCCATGACCAGGTTCATACCCAGGGTTCGGAAATAATCCCCGGAAATTTTGACGACCGCCATGCCCAGGGTCTCCCCCGGATATTGACCGGACCAGCTGATGATTCCGTCCCATTCATCAATCTCGGTAGGCGGGCTGGATGCAGCGGTCACATCACTTACCACGCCGCTGCCCATCAGCTCATTTCTCAGGGCTTCATAATTACGGCTCAGGTCAGGACTGGCGTCTGTCACCATCAGCCGGTTGGGATTATAACCTTTTGGTCTGTCCCGGGCAAATTGTATTTGCTTATACACGATCAGGGTGCCGATGATCAGGGCAACTGAGCAGCTGAACTGCAGCACAACCAGGATCTGACGGAGATGCGTGCCTGTTTTTCCGGTATGGATCACCCCATTCAGCACCTGGACCGGCCGGAATGAAGAAAGGTAGAAGGCTGGCCGGGCACCGGCCAGCAGACTGGTTATCCCGATCATGGCTGCCATCACTCCCCAGAATGCCGGATTGGAATAAGGGATCCGGATCTCTGATGAAGTCAGGATATTGAAGTAGGGAAGGGCAAGGATGACGATTCCCAGGGCAACCCCAAAAGCCATCGTAGTGATCAGGGCGGATTCCAGCAGGAACTGGAAGATCAGATCGACCCGGCCGCAACCAATTGCCTTTCGTACCCCCACCTCCCGGGCCCTTTTTTCCGACCTGGCCGTGGACAAATTCATAAAATTAATGCAGGCAATGATCAGGACCAGGATACCAATGATGGTAAACATCCTGACATACATAATAAAGCCGCCTGATTCCACCCCATGTTTAAACTGCGAAAAAAGGTGCCAGTGGGTCATCGGCTGAAAAAAAACCTCGGCCTGAACGGCCTTGAAAGTTTTAGGGTCATATTTCCGGAAAATATTTTTGAGCATGGGTTTGATCTGCGAGTAGGAAACCCCCGGTTTCAGGGACACAAAAGTCTGCCAGGAATTATAGTCCCAGGACTGCAAGGCGTCTTTTATCCAGGATACGGTAGCTACCTTATAGGCAAATGGAACTAAAAAATGGAAGTTCAGGGTGGAATTCCCGGGCAGGTCCTGAAGAATACCCGTCACTTGGAGATCATGCTGATTATCCAGCCGTACCATCCTGCCCATCGCATTTACAGTACCGAACAGGGCCATAGCGGTAGAGCGGGTAAGCACTATAGAGTACATATCTTCCAGGCATTCCCCGGCATTTCCCTGCAGCATTGGAAAAGAAAAAATCTTCAGAAAATCTTTTCCGACCATGCCTCCGCTGATATATAATTTCTTTTCTCCTGCTTTGAGGTCATGGTCACCCATCCAGTCTGACCGGGCGGTATACCTGATCCCGGGAATATCCTTTTTAAGCACACCTGCCATGGGCAGACAAACTGCCGGAAGGGTCCGGATTTCTCCATTACTGGTGAATCGGTTTCTCACCTGATAGACCCGGTTGCTGCCGGGCAGGAAGCGGTCATAGGAATACTGGTAATTCACCCAGAGGCCCAGCAAGAGGGCTACTGCCAGTCCGGCTGATAACCCCAGGATGTTGATGGCGGTATATCCCGGGCTCCGGAGCATATTTCGCCAGGCTGAATGGAAATAATTTCTAAGCATTTCTATGATTGTTGGTTAACCCCGGAATCCAGCCTCAGTTCTTTAGATAAAAAGGAGCCTTATTGCCTATGTTCAGCAGATAAAGAATGATGCCAAAGAATATTAGTTTGATTGATAATATTTTACACTTAAAACAAAACAGGGCGCTGTCCGGAAACGGACAGCCAGTGTCCGTTTTTAATACAGCTGATGGTTTTAGAATGAAAGATTGTTAAACCCTTTGACCCGATTTCCACCCCTCAGGAGTACCCATATTGTACCCTGGCTTCTCCGAGAATAGCTGCCGTGGCGGTGGTGCCGATCCGGTCGGCGCCAGCTTCTTTGAACCGGAGCAGGTCATCCAGGCTGCGTATGCCGCCGGCAGCCTTGATCCTGACCGGAGGGCTACAGTGTCGCCGCATCAGCACCACATCAGGTAAAGTAGCTCCCCGGTAGGCATATGTGCCGTCAGCTCCGCGGACAAATCCATACCCTGTGGATGTTTTTACAAATGCCACGCCCAACCTGGAGGATATTTCGCAGAGGCTGATCTTATCCTTATCCCGGGATAGGAAATCATTCTCAAAAATCACTTTGAGGATCGCTCCCTGGCGGTTGGTTTCCCTGAGAACGGCTTCAATATCCTGTTCCACAAAAACCCAGTCCCCGGACAGGACCTTACCAGTATTTACCACCATATCTATTTCAGTGGCTCCATCTTCACATGCCTTTTGGGTCTCGAATGCCTTGACCTGGCTCAGGCTGTTTCCATGAGGGAATCCGATCACGGCACAAACCCCTACTCCGGAACCTGTGAGCAATCCGGCAGCAGCCTTTACCGCATAGGGCTTAACGCAAGCCGTGGCCACCCTCAGGGAACGGGCCAGCAGGCAGCCTGCTTCGAATTCCCGGTCTGTCAGGGTAGGATGCAGCAGGGAATGATCGATCATTTGGGCTATTTCCGATACCGGATCCATCTGTTTTATTTTCTGATCAACGGGTTAACCAGGATGAGCGCAAAGTCCAACTGCTCTGCAGGAGACATCCGGCTGTTATCCAGGATTATGGCATCAGGTGCCCTGCGCAGGGGACTGGTCTCCCGGTGAGAATCCACAAAGTCCCTTCTTTCTATATTTTGCCTCACTTCCTCCAGGGTGATCCGGGGATTTTTTTCAACCATTTCCCTGAACCTCCGTTGTATCCTTACCTCCATATCGGCCATCATGAATAGCTTCAGCTGGGCCCTCGGAAAGACCGTGGTCCCGATATCCCTTCCATCCATGACTATTCCCCCGCCTGCCCCGATCTTTTGCTGCAGGGCGACGGCAAATTCGCGAACCGGGCGGATGGCTGCCACCTCACTGACCTTGTCCGCCACCGGCAATTCCCGGATCTTTCCCTCCACATTCTTCCCGTTCAGGTTGATCTCAAATTGACCATGGTCCGCGGCAAGATATTCCAGGCCGATATGTTTAAGGGCCTCCCGGACAGCTCCTTCCTGATCCCAGGTGATATTGTTTTCGATGAAGTACAGGGTGATCGCCCGGTACATGGCGCCACTGTCAATATAGAGATAATCAATTTCCCTGGCCAGTTCCCTGGCCAGGGTGCTTTTACCGCAGGAGGAGTATCCGTCAATGGTGATGATGATCCGTTTCATGGACATGGCAAAGGTGCGGATAAACTTCCTGAATTCCTTACCGGATCACTTCCACTTTTTTAGTGGCAATGACGGCTTCATTCTGGGTGGGATCATAGAAGACAATAAAATATATTCCGTCAGCAAGGCCATTGATATTGACGATTTCATCATGATTAATCGTATATAATCCCTGCCTTCTGCCCAGCATATCGATGAGGGCAAAGCGAAGGACATGGTGCACGCCGAAGATATGTATCCTGAAATGCCCATTGCTGGGATTGGGAGTGACTTCAACCTGGACAAACCAGGGCACCCTGCGCACCGGTGACCAGAACACCCTTCCGTCAATGCCAAGGACTTTCAGCTGGTAATAGGTCCAGTTGTCATAATAATCATCATCCAGGAAGGAATAATACAACAAGGAATTACTGATCCCTCCCAAAGCCTGGGATTGGACGGTATCAATGGCCGTATAGGCCGTTTCGTTCTCCCGGCGCCGGTATAATATGAATTCCTTGATATTCCTTTCCATCTGGGTCCTCCAGTAGGTCTGCACCCACCTGATGGTGGTGCGGACCGCTTCAAAATAAATCAGGTTGACGGCGGAAGGAACGCTGGAATAAACCTCGGTGGAGACAGACAGATATTTCCCTCCCCCTAGTCCATTACTTAAAAGTCTGTGGTTGATATAGGAATCGGTCAGGGGGCTTCCAGTCGTAAACGTGCCCGGGTTGAATACTCCTGTGGGGGGTACAAAATCCCAGGCTCCGGCAATGTACTGGGAGATATAGCTGCTATCCCGAAAGCTGGGGAACAACACCCCC
>DATLTB010000004.1:0-2721 GCA_035533815.1 Chitinophagaceae bacterium | reverse complement strand
GCCCGGATCAAGATGCAGGATAGTCTGGATACCTCCTTCATGCGCGCCCTGTCCCGGATCGTGGAAAGGAAGACCTTGCCGGCCAAACGCAGGGGGTTCACCCAGAAGGCGAAGATCAGCGGTCAGGCCGTTTTCCTGCGCACAGGAGAATATGGGGATGGCACCCTGGGGGAAATTTTTGTGGATATGCACAAGGAGGGAGCCACCATGCGTTCCCTGATGAACTGCTTTGCCATTGCAGTCTCCATCGGCCTGCAATATGGCGTGCCCCTGGAAGAGTTCGTGGATAAATTCATATTCACCCGTTTCGAACCTTCCGGAATCGTGGATCATCCCAATATCAAATCCGCCACTTCCATTGTAGACTATATTTTCCGACTGCTGGGTTATGAATACCTGGGAAGAACAGACCTGGTCCATGTGCTGGACCGGGAGATCGGTAACACCGGGCAGGAAGACTGGGATGAAAAGCATCCTGCCAAGCCCGAATTGTCCAATGTTCGGGTGGTGCCGGGGGGTTCCCCTGCAGGTAAAAAGGAAACTGCCCGTCCTCAATCCCCGGGAGCTCAGCTTAACCAAATCAATGCGGTCAACAGGACTTATGGCGGGGATGCTCCGGCATGCAGCAATTGCGGTCATATCACCGTACGTTCCGGTACCTGCTATAAATGCCTGAACTGTGGATCCAGCATGGGTTGCAGCTAAGCCTGGAGGAAGATCAACAAAACGGAATTGTTAAAATTTTGTTATTGTCACCAATTAGCTTGACAAGGTATAACCAGTAATATATATTTGCACTCAATAGGGTTTTCATAAGATAGTAACAAACGACGGCGCCTTTCAAGGCGCTGTTTTTGTTTAGGGACCCCAAAGGATTAAGATTTCCCCTCCCTTACCCTGGGAGCATCCCTGCCCATTCTCCGGAATTAACCAAATTTTCCCTTATTTTTTACCGGTAATCTCGGTAACTTAGTAAAAATTTTCCTGGTGAAAAAACTGATCCTGCTTTTATTCATTGGTTCAACTGGATTTTTTTCCGCGCATGCCGGCAAGCCGGCAAATGGGGGAGGGAAAGGCAAAAATTGCCGCAATGCGGCCCCGGACGCCATGGAAGATTTCCTGTTCGCCGGACCTTCCGCTGATCACGAACCGGTATGTCAGCCACAGCAAGACCAGAAGCAACAAGGGATGATCGCCTTTTATCGCTGGTACCTGGAGAATGCTCCCCGGATCAGTATTTATGAAGCGAGGGAACATACCTGCCGGGAAGACATCTTTCCTCCGCTGAGAATCAGCTGGAAGCGTCTTCAGCATTATGCGGCGTATATCCGTAAAAGCTACCCCGAGCTGGATACCATAAAAGTAAATCCCAAACCTGGAAATTTGTCCCTGCACCAGTCCCCTTCACCGCAGCAGGTCAGCTCCAGGTCAACAGGGGTATTCCAGGGCCGTCCACCTGCCCTTTGATCTCATGAAAACAATGGTTTTGTTTCCGGATGTTGCTCAGATTTTGCTATAATAAAGAGGAGGTGATCCAGGCACTTCGGTTCCATTTTCTCCATAAAGGGGAGATCAAGGTCTTCCGGATCACATTGCTGATATTGCTGATGTTTGCGGTACTGGGATACCTGGTTCAGCTGGTGACATTTGCTGCTATGACAGGAGTAATCATCATGATGGTGCTGCTCACCATTGCCTTCTGGTTCCTGCTGCCCATTTCCATCTATAACCGGGCGGCTACCTTCCGGGAATCCATTGACCTGCTATGCAATGAGGAGGGCATGGTCATTGGTACCCGTTCCGGGGAAAGGCATATCCTCTGGAAACATTTCCACCGGATCGTGGAAACAGACCAGTTTTTTTTTCTATACCGGACTAATCAATCCTTTTTCCTGATTCCCATGCAGGCTTTCAAATCCCAGCTTGACCGGGAAAATTTCAGCAGGCTGCTGAAAAGCAAAGTTTACTGAATCTTATACTTACCCAGGTGCTTGCTCATGAGCACATGGGCAATACCCAGTTCCAGGAATTCTCCACCCCGGGGAAGATCACCGCAGCCAGTGTAAAAGGGGACGGTTGTTTTGCGGGCATGCATCTCGATCATCCGGTAACCTTGCCGGGTAGCCTGGCTCTCGGCAAAGGCCAGCAGGGCTTTTCCGGCACCTATGCCCTGGTGATCCGAAGACAAAGCCATCTGCCGTAGGCGGATCAGGTTGGGGTCTACCGGGCTGAGGATGCAGCAACCGATCATTTTCCCCCGGCTGATGCAAAACAACCGATCTGCAGATCATTTTTTTCCTCCAGCAAACTTTCCGGGGTGAAATGCAGGTTTTTTTGATCATCGTCATCATTGTTGAATACCAACTGCAGACTGAGGTCCGACATACGCTTAAATATACTGAGTTGCAAATTGTTATTGAACTCCGGGATTGATTATCGGCCGCTTGCTGTTTACTTTAACATTGGATAGGGAAAGGATTAAGGGATATTCCGCTATTTACTGCGCTTAGCTTCATCGCTTTATTCTAAGGGTACCTACTTAAGAAATTATCGTTAAACGGCCCTAGCAACAGGTAAAGATTCGGTCAGGGGGGCGGCTATCCCTTTTTGTTCCGATTCCTTTCATTTCGTTTATTCATTAATCCTGTAATCCGTTTCAAACGATCTCCTTCTTTTAATTCTTTTGCATGAATTAGTGCGGTAGAAAAGTCATCTACATGG
>DATLTB010000003.1:0-2749 GCA_035533815.1 Chitinophagaceae bacterium | reverse complement strand
CGCCTGGGGAAACAGCGGATCAATTGGGGAAAAACCCTGGTGTGGAATCCCAATGACTGGTTCAATACCTTTAATCTCTTTGGGTCAATTCCCCGCCGCTTGCGGCGGTCTATTTTGAAAAGGTTCAGGGATACCCCGCTGCTTTGCGGCGGGGAAGTTCATTTTCCACCGTATTCATATAATAGTGAAAAAAAATCCTAAGGTTATTAGGGAGTTTTTCAGAAACAGATTTGTAATAGAAAATCGATCGGTAGAAAAATTAAAATTTATTTTTTAATAGTCCCTCTATCTGCTCACCAATGTTTCGTAAAGAATAACTGGTGTTAGGCAGCTAATCCTCATCTCAGAGAAGTCTCGTAATTTCAAAGCAAAAGCTTTTTGCAGCAAGACCATAAAGTTCAATGAACGTTCAGTCCATTTAATAGTCTGGTTCCTGCGGCACTTTGAGTTTCAAATTGGGGGTTGGACCCCATATAGAAGAATAAACTTTCCGCGCCGGCAGGGCAAAAAGCTTTTGCTCTAAAATTTAATCATATGAAAAGAACGAAAAAAACACCAGAAGACCAAAATTTTGTGTCTATGACCGTGGTTCATCCCCATGCGGCTGGCATAGACATCGGAGACACCCTTCATTCCGTAGCCGTGCCTGAAGGGGCAGACGATCCCCGGGTGAGGGATTTTGGGACCATGAGCTGCGACCTGGAAGCCATTGCAGACTGGCTTACCTCCTGTCGGGTCGATACCGTGGCCATGGAAAGCACGGGGGTCTATTGGAAGCCTCTTTTCTCGTTGCTGACCCGGCGCGGCTTCGAGGTTTATCTGGTCAATGCCAAATTTGCCCGCAACGTGGCAGGCAGAAAAACCGATAAAACCGATGCCCTTTGGCTTCAGAAGCTGCACAGTTGCGGCCTGCTGACCAGCAGCTATCTGCCTGAGGATGAGCAGGAAGGGTTAAGGACTCTGGTGCGCCACCGTAGGACGCTCACCCAGGATAGCAGCCGCTGTGTCTTAAGAATGCAAAAGGCCCTGGAACTGATGAACATCAAGATCCATACGGTCATCAGCGATCTGACGGGTAAAACAGGCATAGGGATCGTCGAGGCGATTTTGGCAGGGGAAAGGAGGGCGGAAAACTTCCTCCCCTTCATAGATGGCCGGATCAAAGCCGATCATTCCACGATTGTCAAGTCTCTTCAGGGGATCTGGCGGCCGGAACAGCTTTTTACGCTTCGGGAAGGTTATGAGTGTTACCGCTTTTTTCAGGAGCGTATCCGAGTCTGTGATGGGGAGATAGAGAATCAGTTACGCCAGTATCAGGCCAGCCGCAATGAAGGGGAAGTAGACCTGGAACCGGAAAAGAAGGAAATCACTTTAAAAAAAAAGAATAAGCAAGTTCCCTCCTTCAACACCCGGGGCTATCTTCAGAAGATCCTCCAGGTGGATGTGATGGCCATTTACGGGCTGAGTGAACTCAGCGCGCTGACGATCCTGGCAGAGACGGGTACGGATATGAGCAAATGGGAAAGTGAAAAACACTTTGTGTCCTGGCTGAACCTTTGTCCCAATAATAAAATATCAGGAGGCAAACTGATCAGTAGCATGCTGATGAAAAAGAAACCCAATGCGGCCAGCCAGGCATTTCGCATGGCGGCCAATGCGGTCCAAAGAAGCGATCATTGGTTGGGAGATTATTTTCGAAGAATGAAAGCCAGGGGAGGCAACAAGTACGCCATAGTAGCCACGGCCAATAAAATCGCAAGGATCTATTATATCATGGTGCGGAACAAGGCAGCATTTCAACCTTTGAATCTGAAAGAATATCAGCTAAAACAGCAAAACGCAAAAATCGCCTATCTGGAAAGGAAGTTGCAACAGCTTAAGAATCAAGCGGCATGAATTTGTTATATAGAAGTTCTCTCCCCAATCATTCCGGACATCCTGTTGAACTGGAAGGCGATATTTTTAAATCCAAAAAAGCCAGAATTGCTGGCAAGGACATCCCCAGGTAGCGGCAAGCCAAACATCCCCTTCCCGGAATGGGAATACCAGGAAACCAGGCCTTGGAGAAAAAATGGACCGAATGTTGGGAATTTGAATGGAACGATATCCTCGCCCGGAGATCCGGATTAAGAAATGGAGCGGAAGACGGGGATCGAACCCGCTACCTACAGCTTGGGAAGCTGTCGCTCTACCAAGTGAGCTACTTCCGCATATTTGCATGGACAATTTATTGAAATTATTCGAAATACCTAACATTTAGCTGATTTGCAAAGGTTTGGATAAAGGAAGTATCCCTTAGGAGAACTCCTAATGGCAATTTATAAGTTGAATCCAGGGGACGACTGAAAGTTTGAGATATTCCTAAATGATCCTTATTTGGAGTCCATTTAACTTTTCTAAAATGGGTTCATTTTTGAATGTGTTCAAGTGAATATTTCAAATCGGGGAAAAGTTGAAAGAATTCAATAGCCAAGGGGTTCCTGGTTGGTATTTCTGATCTTGGCCATGATGATTTCCTCTTTTTTCACCAGGTATCCTTTCCGGATACGGTGCAGCTCAAAGGCCCTGTAACTTCCATTATTGTTGGCCTTGTATTTATCTGGGGGGTGAATCTCAGGCCGCCTGGAAAGTTCGCTAATCTTCGCAAGAATCTCCTTTTTTACATTGTCAGCGTTTTGGGGGAATCTTTGCGAATATGTCGGATGGAATCACGAAAATAATAGGAGGCTTGTTTATCCCACCTATTTTT
>DATLTB010000002.1:0-23120 GCA_035533815.1 Chitinophagaceae bacterium | reverse complement strand
TGCAACTTTATTTTAAGAGCAGATTACTCACATTTTTTCAAAATTAAGAACCAAAAACATACTATTTAAATTATTTAAATATGAATAAATCTTTAATGTCAATTAGTACAGAAGTTGCATTTGTGACTTGAATCCGCCATCCTCTCTTGAGGATGGAAATATAATTGTTGAGTAAATGAGTTGATTACTATTTTATTTGAAAAGAGTACTGGTAATGGGTCAACAGAATTTATGAAGAATGACACTATTTGGACACCTTTATGAAGCAAATAATGAGTTCTTTCCTTAAAAAACATATCCCCTGACCAATGAAAATCTGGATGCAAATAATTTTAAAATGTATTTAGGAGCCTCCCAAGGGATTTGAACCCTCGACCTGCTATTTACGAAACAGCTGCTCTGGCCAACTGAGCTAAGGAGGCTGATTTGAGGCGACAAATTTAAGGTAGTTCCCGCAATACCTATTTTGTTTTTGCGCTATTGAGGCTTATAACCTGGCATTTTGCCTAATTTTGGTTCTTCCCAATCCGAATCTGGAGTATGCGAATAGGTCTTTATTTCGGAAGTTTCAACCCAGTACATAACGGCCATCTGATTATTGCCAGCTATGCAGCTTATAATACGGATTTGGATAAAGTCTGGCTGGTAGTGTCCCCGCAGAACCCGCTCAAGCCCTCTGCTACACTGTTGAATGAACATGATCGGTATCACCTGGTGGAGTTGGCTGTCCGGGATGAGCCTAAGCTAAAAGCAAGCAATGTGGAATTTAGTCTGCCTAAACCATCTTATACTGTTGACACACTGACTTTTCTTTCGGAGAAATATCCCGACCATCAGTTTTCAGTGATCATGGGAAGTGATAGCTTTAAGAACCTGGCTAAATGGAAGAACACCGATCAGATACTGGCCAATTACCCCATTTATGTGTATAACCGTCCCCACCACGAATTACCCTCATCTACCTCCGGAGCTATTATCATCCTTGATGCCCCCTTGCTGGACATTTCCTCCAGCCTGATCCGCAGGCTGATCCGGGAACGTAAATCAATCCGGTTTTTCCTTCCCGATTCGGTAGCTACCTATATAACAGATAATAATTATTACCGGAAGGCTATTTCCTAATAATTTCAATGTCCCTGTTCCTGACCATGAATTCATCCCGGTATATCCGGAGCATGAGAATGAATATAGAGATCAGCAGTGGCCCGAAAATCAGTCCAACAAACCCGAATAGTTCTACTCCGATGATCACCCCGAAAATGGTGATCATCGGATGCACATCCATCATTTTTTTCTGCAGGATCAGCCGGAATACGTTATCCAGGTTAACAATGACGACCAGGCTATAGATGATCAGTCCGACTCCATGCCAGGTCTGGCCAATTGCCAGGAGGTAAATACATATGGGTATCCAGATCGATGCGGTACCCACTACAGGCAAAATGGACATAAAAGCAGTAACCACACCCCAGAACAGGGGATCACCCACACCAAAAATGGAATATCCGATATAGGAGAAAATACCCTGAAGAATGGCCAGGAGGGGTATTCCGACAGCATTCGATATCACCATGCCTTTTACTTCTTTGCCCAACCGGCCAATATTCTCATTTTTCAGGGGAATGAACTCAACTACAGAAGCTTCCATGCTTTTCCCGCTTACCAGCATGAAATACAAAATGAAATACATGAATAGGAGGGAAGTTAAGGTACTGAAGGTTGCACCCAGGAACTGTGGAAGAAAATTAGCTAGTGTCCCCTGAATTTTCTGAATATTGGCATCTGACAGAATATCCATCCCACTACTAAGCCTTATCCTATCAGCGAATTGTTTAATTGAAGTAATTAGTTCTGTTGAATGGGAAACTATGTACCCGGCCCTTGAAGAGAGGAGGTTTACCAATAAGCCAATTGGCATGAGGATTATGATAAAAGAACCGATCATCAGTAAAGTTGCACTAATGATCCTTTTCCATTTCCGGATGTGAACCAGATAAAACAAAAGGGGTCGAAGAAGGATATATAAGGTTAGAGCACCCAGAAAACCCGGTAAAAACCCATAGCTTCTCCAGAAAAGAAGGATCCCCAGCAGAATAATAAGGGTCAGGAAGGTTACTTGCCTAAGTCGGTCACTGTCAATATAGCTCATGGATAATAATATAAAGAAGATTTCCAAAAATAGATAAATTCGTAAACTATTGTTGGCATGAAAAATGTAAAATAACCCAGGTAAGTCTTCCTGAAGGAGAAATTATCAGAAAGAAGCACATATTATTAATAATTAAATCGTAAATTTATGAGTTCCAATTCAAAAGGATTAGCCACATTCATCCTCGGAGCAGCATTAGGCTTAGCTATCGGGTATTTCATGAATTCTGACGACAAAGATGAGCTGATCAGCAGCCTGAAGGACAAAGCTGGAAAAATAAAGGACAGTCTGAAGGAGCAGCTCGAAAAGGGCAAGGATTTGATCGGAAAGTTGGGCAATAAAACAGCTGAGGTGACAGACAATCTTTAAAATCAAATGAATGGAAGATAATTTCCAGGATTTTTTTACCGAATCCCGAAAATTGCTTAATGACTATGTGGAAGCCAGGTTGGACCTGGTTCGGCTCCAGCTATCCGGCAGGCTGGCTAATGCCCTGGGCGTGTTTTTCTCCCTCATCATGGCCTCTTTCCTGGTCTTTTTTATCATTATATTCCTGGGGATGGTAGTAGGGTTCTGGATGGGCTCTGTGACAGGCAGTAATGCCCTCGGTTTTCTGATATCCACCCTGATTTTTGCTGTATTGCTGACACTGGCCATTTTATTCCGCAAAAAGTACATCCAGCGTTTTATTATGGATATTATCCTGGCTGCCATCCTGAAAGAAGAAGAGCCTGATTCTATAGAAAACGACATCAATGAACAGGGGTAAAAGGATAACTATCAGGGATTATCACACCATGGAACTGGAAAAACTCCGGTTGAAGTCCGAATGCCGGATGCTGGAAAAAGAATTGGAAACCCGCGCAACCTATTTGAAAGACCATTATGGTTCGATGGCCCTTCACTCTGTATTTCCAAAGGGCAGTATCACCATGGAATCTGTGGCTGGGAAAGCCAGGAATCTCATTAGCGGCATTTGGGGAAATACTCCAGCTGGCTCATTTGCCTCCGGAGCCATGCGTAAAGGAGTGCAAATGCTCATTGCCAGGCAATTGGTCCGGTTGATCACCGGCAGGAAAAAAAGTAAAAAGAAGGATTGATCAAACTATTTCCTGGATGCCGTCCCATAGTATAATATTTACCAATCATTTACCCGTTCATTTCAGGTAATAATCTGGGGGTTTATCCGTTTGAGGGATAAACTTTAACATTTGCATCCCTTAAGTTAACTTTCCGATATGCGCCCTCTGTATTATGGTTGCCTGGCAATATTGCTTATTTTTTGCTCCTGCAAAAAGCAATATAGTGTAGAACTCCCTTCCGGAAATAATAGTGGAAGTGATTCCGGTACGTATTTTCCATCCACTGCAGGTTCAACCTGGACCTATACCGTAACATCCAAGGTCCAGCTTGATTCTCAATTTGTCATTCAGTATCTGGATTCCCTGGGGTTTACCCTGGCCGGACTCGATTCCCTGGGATTTTCTATCGGCTCCCTGGATAGTTTGTTTGCTTCCTTTACTTCCCTGGCAGATACCTCTTATTTGCTCACGGTAAACTGTACCGGACAGGATACCATGATCAATGGAAAGAGCAATACCATCTATACTACTAATGGTAACGAAGTGTATTTAAATAAAAGCAATGGCAATTACACTTTTATCGGACAGTTTTTTGGAACCACAACTTCAGGTATCCTGATCAATCAACAAGCCAGCATGCTGGTACTTAAGGATAACCAGCCTGTAGGTACAACCTGGCAGGATTCCCTGGGTTTATTGGGGTATACCGATATTTACAATTATTCTATTAAGGCAAAAGGAATTGCTAAAACAGTGAATGGGGTAGTGTTCAATAATGTCATTGAGGTGGAATATTCACTGACCAATACGATATTTCCGTTTAATGCTTCATTTATAACCGTCGATGACTACTTTGCCCTGAACAAGGGCTTGATATCCGTGGAATCGGCGCCTGCTATTGGCGGTGGCACTATAGATGAGGAGTTGACCAGCTATACGATCAAGTAAACCGGCTAGCCCCAGACCCGGGTTCCTTCGCTGCAATTGGCGCAGATATCAATGTTCGCTCTTCCCCCGATCAGTTGCTGCCGGAAATGCTGGTATGCAGGTCCCTGCCAAAGTTCGCGAAATGACATTTCTTTCAGATTGCCCAGGCGATGACTGGCATCCTTATCAAAACAACAGGGAACTACCATACCGTCCCAGGTGATCACCGGGGCATGCCAGAGTTTCCAGCAATGGTTGGCCATCTTGTTTTTGATAGAATAGGTACCGTCTCCCTGCTGCCGGTATCTGGAATACCGGCTGATTGTCGGGATCAGGGGGTTACCTTGCTTATAGTTGTACACCTGGGCTGTCTTGAAACGGACCTGGTCCACCCCAGTTTCCCGGGCCAGTTTCCGGATATCTTCGATCTGGTGCTCATTATGCTTGACCACCAGGAACTGGAAAAAGACAAAAGGAGTTTTTGACTTGCACTTTTTCTTCCATTCCACAATATTTTTTGCCCCCTGGATCACTTTTTCCAGCTGCCCGCCAACCCTATAGCTTTGATAGGTCTCCTGGGTTGTACCGTCTATGGAAATGATCAGGCGATCCAGTCCGCTTTCTATTGTTTTTTGGGCATTTTCAGGAGTAAGGAAATGGGCATTCGTGGAAGTGGATGTATAGATACCCCGGCGGGATGCGTAGTTCACCATGTCCAGGAATTCAGGATTCAGGTAAGGTTCTCCCTGAAAATAAAAAGTCAGGTACAGCAGATGGCTGGAGAGTTCATCAATGGTTTTGCTGAAAAAGGATTTATCCAGCATGCCGGTGGGCCGGGTAAAAGCCCGCAGTCCGCTGGGACATTCCGGGCACCGAAGGTTGCAGGATGTGGTAGGTTCAATAGAGACGGCAAGTGGATATCCCCATTGAACAGGTTTTTTCCGCCATTTACTAAACCAGTAACTGGACAATACCTTTCCTGCATTCCAGGCTTTCCGAGGGGTAAGCCCGGAAAGAATATTCCAGGTATCGTTCCTGTTGAACGGGGGCATAATGTTCAAAGATAGGCCTTTACCCGGCCAGCCAGTTTATTTTTAATCCGTGGAAAAAACAAAAATACCCAGGGAGTTATTGCATACTTTTCCTATTTTTTATCCGACAAAACCGAAATTAAGTCACCGTATTTTAATACCAGGGATCACACAAAAAACGTTGGACGGACAAATGAGGTAGTGTCGTTTTTGGACAGGGATCAATACCGGATAGTCACAAAAGGTATATCATTACTTAAAAATTACCCCTTGGGAAATACGGGAAGAAAAAGGCGCAATCGGATACGGTTAAGGATGGCATTTGTCATTTCCATCATGGCTATGGCCGGTTACTGGTATTACCGGCATCACCGGTTTCATTTTGTCTACTTTCCCTCCTTTGGAATCAGTATCCCGGTCAATTATCATATTCATGGTATTGATATTTCCAGATATCAGGGGAAAATCAACTGGAAGCAGGTGAAAGCCATGGACATAGATAGTGTGCATATTTGGTTTGTCTTTATCAAGGCCACGGAAGGGATTAGCCGCCAGGATGACCGGTTCCGGGAAAACTGGCTGGAAGCCGGGAAGGCGGGACTGATCAGGGGAGCTTATCATTATTTTTATTCCACCAGGGATCCTGTGCTTCAGGCTAAGAATTTTGAATCCGAAGTGCGCCTTAAGCCCGGCGATCTTCCTCCGGTCCTGGATATCGAAATATCGAATGATCAGCCAGATAGCATTATCCAAAACAGTGCACTGGCCTGGCTGAAGGAGATCAGGGCACATTATGGGGTGAACCCCATCATTTACACCAATATTCGTTTTTATAACAGGCACCTTGGGGAACAGTTTGACCGCTATCCGCTCTGGGTTTCCCATTTTTACCTGGACCAGCTGCCTGAGACCGGGAGGGATTGGGAATTCTGGCAGCATAGCGATTCAGGACTCGTCAATGGCATTTCGACCCGGGTTGACTTCAATGTGTTCAATGGAGATTCCGCAGCACTGCGGAAATTATGTGTACCTTAAATAGTTGAGCCAAAGCTTACCATGGTAGAAGATCATCATCAAATTGATCCGGACCTGCAAAGACAGTTTTCCAAAATTATCATTTCCCTGATTTGCGGGGTGTTTTTCCTGATGATCAATACTTACCTGGGTGTTGTTCTAGACCTGGGATTTGAAGACAATAACCGGATTCCCCAATGGCAGCATGTGGCATTTTATATTTGGTTTCTCCTGAGCATTTATTTATTGGTGAAGTTTCTCCTGAAGCTCTGGAACCGGAATGCAGGAATACGCAGATAATTACCTGGGAAGTACAGCCAGCTTATTCATTTCAACCAATGGCCTGACTGATGGTTAAACAAAAACCTGCCCGGCAGGAATTTGTTTAACCTCCTCTTATCAGAAAAGTATTCAGGTAATTGGAGAAATGGTCAGGGTCCATGCGGTTGCTTCTGTATGCGATGTAAAAATCGGGTCTGATCAGGTATAAGCCGGTTGTTTTAATCCCAAATAATTGGTACAGGGAAGCAGAACCATCCTGGAAGGGGATCGGTACCGGTAAAATCAATCCAGAATATTTTTCTGCAATTTCTGTAATGTGCTTAATTTCTATTGGATTATTGCCCCCCTGATCCCCGGGGAAAAGAAATAACACCATAGTTTTACCATCTATCAGGTGCTGGATATTGACCGGTGAACCGGGTTGCTTTTCCCATTCCGCAAAAGGCAACCGTTCTCCCGGCACCGGAGCGGATACCGGAAATGAACCACTGGACGCTTTACGGGACAGCAGGCTGTGCCTGTAGGTAATACCGATCTGGGAAAGGTTTTTGAAAATAAACCGGGCCAGGTATTTGATGTTCAGGATAACGGACAACAGGTAAGGAGCAATATACATCCGCATCACCTTAATAAATGGATTTGAACTGACCGTTATGCCGAAGGCCCGGTCGGTGGTCTTTACCAATTGCCGGGCAAATGGGAGTCGTTCTTCCTGATAGGTGGACAGTAATAACTCAGATGCCTTTCCCTGGATCACGAACTGTAGTTTCCAGGCCAGATTGTATGCATCCTGAAGTCCGGTGTTCATTCCCTGGGCACCTACAGGAGAATGGATATGCGCAGCATCTCCGGCAAGGAAACACCTGTCTTTCCGGAATTGGGACACATACCGGTGATGGGCATGATAAGAAGATATCCAGTGAGGATCCCGAAGCGCAACTTTCATCTGCATCCGGTCAGCAAATCCATTGCTGACATCTTCAAAACGAATCCCTGTCTGGTGATCATAATCGGTGGGGGCAAAACCGATCAGCCGACAACGTCCTTCTGGAAGGGGAAAAAATCCCGCAAAGGAATGATCCGAAAAGGCAATATATAGTTCATCATTTTTCAATGGCCAGTTTACCTGGCAATCCAGGACAAAGAGATCCATCGGATAGGTTTCTCCCCCCAGGGGTAAATCAAGCCAATGCCTGACCAGGCTTTTTGATCCGTCTGCACCCACCAGCCAGGAGGCATGCACAGTTTCTTCCCTGCTTTCAGGATTTCGTACCACAGCCTGAACCTGGTGGTTTTCCTGGGTAAATGAAATTAATTCGGTTTTCCACTCTACAAAATACCCTAGCTGGCTTAAAAAGGCGATCAGTAATTGTTCTGTTTTGGATTGTTCCAGGGCTAACAGATAGGGGAAAGCGGTTAAACCCCGGCCGAAATCATGCATGGGGATACGCTTCGCAACCTTTCCATTGACCAGATAATTGATGGCGGTCACCTGTTTGCCCAAATGCAGGAACTGACTGGCAATACCCATCTGGAAAAAGATTTCCATCGAAGCAGCATGGATGACCATGGCCCTGGACTGGGTATTATGACCCTCGTTTTTTTCAAATATCCGGAAGGGAATCTGGCGGATTGCGAGCTGGCAGGCAAGCATCAAACCCGTGGGTCCGGCACCGATGATCAATACTTCGGGACTGTCCTGCATGGATCGTTTTATAGGGGTGAATGTAAAGAGAAAAATCAAGGATATTCCTCATGATGTTCAAACCATTACGGCTATTGTGAGATTAACGGATATAGTCGATATTCACAGGACCAACTACGCCGCATAAGTATTTTTTTATGACAGTCGTCCTGATCATTTTACTGGTGTTAGCCCTTTCAGGCAGCCTGTGGTATGCCTGGTCGCTGACTAGACAATTATCTTCCACCAGGGAAGAGCAGCAAAAGCACTCAGCTGATCATGAAGTGCTGACCCGCCTACTTGCTGACCGGGAGGAACAACTTCGGCTTTCCCAGCATAATGGGTCGGAAAAAGAACGGGAATTGCAGACATTGCATACAGACTTCGCGAAATCCCAGGTACTGAATGAACAATATGAGATCAGGTTAACCCAACAGCAACAGGAAATGGTCCAACTGCAGGATCGATCCCGGATGGAGTTCGAGAACCTGGCCAACCGGATCTTCGAACAGAAATCCGAAAAATTCATCCTGCAGAACCAGTCGAGCTTAGAGAATCTGCTGGGGCCACTGAAGGAAAGAATTAAGGATTTTGAAAAGAAGGTGGAGGATACCTATACTGCAGAATCCCGGGAACGAACTACCCTTCAGGCCGAAGTGAAACACCTTTATGAACTGAGTCAAACCCTGTCCAGGGAAGCGGCCAGCCTCACCGGTGCATTGAAAGCAGATACCCGGGTACAGGGGAACTGGGGGGAAATGGTGTTGGAAAGGGTCCTGGAAATGTCCGGACTACGCAGGGATATTCATTATCTGGTGCAAAAGTCCTTGCAGGATGAATCTGGCAGCTATAAAAGACCTGATGTGGTTATTCTATTGCCAGGAGACCGCCAGGTAGTCATTGACAGTAAGGTTACCCTCTCTGCCTATGAGCGGTATTGCAGTGCAGAAAATGATTCCGAGCGGCAATCTGCCCTGAAATCCCATCTTGAATCCGTGAAACGCCATGTGGACTCCCTGCAGGAAAAGGACTATCCATCCCTTTACCGCCAATCCCCGGATTTCGTACTGATGTTCATTCCGGTTGAACCGGCATACAGCTTGGCCCTGCAACAGGATAATTCCCTTTATGATTATGCTTTCCGAAGACATATTATAGTGGTGAGCATCTTTACCCTGCTGGCCACCCTCCGGTTGATTGAGTCCATGTGGCGCCTGGACAGTCAGAATAAACATGCCGCAGAGATCGTCAGGCAGGGGAGTGCACTTTTTGATAAGTTTGTGGGATTCATCGAGGATATGAAGGCTATTGGCAGAAATATCGATCAGGCGCAGCGGAGTTACGGGGCTGCGCTGAACAAGCTGTCCGAAGGAAGTGGCAATCTGATCCGTAGTGCTGAGCGCATGCGTTCCCTGGGCCTGGAGAATAAAAAACAATTACCGACTTCGTTGATCCCTGATGAAAACGAACAGAGCTGAGAGATCAAATGGTTGATCAAATATTCATTTTCCCTACAATTTTCACTTATGCTACGGTTATCCTTCTCCCGTACTGCCATCATGCCGATAATTTTTCTTGGCTGCTTTATACAAGTAAAAGGCCAGCAACCGGGATCGCCAACGGTTGTCCCTCCCTTTGTCAGGGACAGCCTGGACAATTATGTAGCCAGGGCGATGAAGGCCTGGCAGTTACCCGGCCTGGCCCTGGCAGTCGTAAAAGATGGCCAGGTGGTGTATATGAAAGGATACGGAGTCAGGTCGCTGCGCAGCAGGCAGCCTGTGGATGAAAATACCCTGTTCATGATCGGGTCGAACACGAAGGCTTTCACGGCTACCGTGCTGACCAATCTGGCCTATGAGGGCAAATTATCCCTGGAAGACAGGGTCACTAAATGGATGCCGGGGTTCAAATTGAGTGATCCGTTTGCTACGGAAGATATCCGGGTCAGGGACCTGCTGGGACATCATATCGGGGTACAGACCTTCCAGGGAGATTTTACTTACTGGACTTCAAATCTTAGCAGGAGTGAGGTAATCCGCCATTTCGGACGGATACCACTAACCTATCCATTCCGCACCCGGTATGGGTATTGTAATGCGGCCTTTGTCACAGCCGGCCAGCTTGTTCCGCTGATTACGGATACACCCTGGGAAACGGAAGTAAAACGGATGATCCTTCAGCCCTTGCAAATGAACAGGACCCTGACCCTGTCCAAAGAGCTGCTTACCGCAGAAAATGTGGCAAGGCCTTATAGTTTTAACGCTGATGATAGCCTGATCCAGATTCCTTACAATATGATCGATAACCTGGCTCCTGCGGGAAGCATGAGTTCTTCGGTCCGTGATCTCAGCCATTGGGTGATCATGCAGCTGGATAGCGGCAGGTATGATGGCCGGCAGGTCATTCCTTTCCCGGTGATCCGGTCTACCCGAAGGCCACAGACGATAGTGGGGCATAGCCATTACCTGTTCAATGGGGGTTATTATACGATGTATGGATCGGGCTGGTTCCTGGATGAATATGCAGGCCGGGAACTGGTATACCATACCGGTGGGGTCAACGGGTTCCTGACATCAGTTACCTTGGTACCAGGCGAACGCCTGGGGATCATCGTCCTGACCAACAGCGATGAAAACCTGCTTTTCCAGGCCCTGAAAATGGAATTGCTGGATGCTTATCTGGGACTTCCGGAACGGGATTATTCAGATCGGTATCTTTCCGGGTTCCGCAAACACCTCGAGCAAAAAGAAGGGTTGTTCGAACGCGAAATGGATACGGTAAACAGGCATCCCGGAACTGCAATGCCCCTGAACGCTTACCGGGGCAGTTATCATAATCCGGTATACGGGGGAATAAATATCCGGGTGGAAGAGGGTAATCTGAATATCCATTTTTCCCACCATCCCCAGTTGATCGGGAAACTGCTCCCCCTGGGCGGAAATGCCTTCCTATGCCTTTATTCGGATCCGGAAATGGGAGAAAAAAGGGTGGAGTTTTCAATCAGGCAAGCCAAGGTCCGATCTTTAATACTGCGGGTTTACAGCGAAGTGGAAAACACGCCGTATGACTTCACCAAGGATTGATTTGGGATTATTATGGTTTCCTGGGACCGAGGTAGCGGATGATCACGAAAAGAAGCATAGCCAGCAGGATAACGACGAATACAATGGTCAGGAAGCTGCCAATGGCATTGCCGGTTTCATACACGTTGAGGAGTACAGGCTTGAGCATAACGGAGGATCTTGAAATTAGGGGGCAAGATACGCCATTAATGGAAAATCGTTCCCTGAGGGTCAGTAATTTTCCAGGAACCTGATGGAATCAGTCAACCGGTTTGAGGCCAGAAATTGTGCTTCCAGTTCCCGGGAAAAAGGCACAGGAGTATCCAGACTGGCGCAGCGCAATACAGGTGCATCCAGCAGGTCAAAACAATGTTCACTGATCCAGGCCGCGATCTCCCCGCCAATGCCACCGGTCAGGGTGTCTTCATGCAGGATCAGCACTTTCCCTGTCCGGATGATTGAATCCCGGATAGCAGGATAATCCAGGGGAAGCAAGGTCCTCAGGTCAATGAGGTCAAAGGAAAGTTCCGGATGCCGGGGAATTTCTTCCAGGGCCCAGTGAACGCCGGCCCCGTATGTCAGGATACTGATATCTTCCCCCTGACAGACTATCCGGGCTTTCCCGATCGGGACTTGGTAATAGCCTTCCGGAACCGGTCCGCTGATACTGCGGTACAAGGCCTTGTGCTCAAAGAACATGACGGGATTGGAATCTTCGATGGCAGCCAGCAACAGCCCCTTGGCATCCTCAGGAGTGGAAGGAAAGACTACTTTCAGGCCCGGGGTATGGGTAAACCAGGCCTCGTTGCTCTGGGAATGGAAAGGACCGGCTCCCACCCCTCCGCCGGTAGGCATACGAATGACCACTCCTGCTTGCTGACCCCAGCGATAATGGATCTTGGCCAGGTTATTGACTATCTGGTTGAATCCGCAGGTGACAAAATCGGCGAACTGCATTTCCACCACACTCCGGTATCCGGCGATGGATAATCCGAGGGCGGCCCCGATCACCGCGCTTTCACAGAGCGGAGTATTGCGCACCCGTTCTTTGCCATACTTTTCGGCGAATCCTTCGGTGATTTTGAATGCCCCGCCATAGGCTGCAATATCCTGTCCCATCAGGATCAGGTTCCCGTGCAGGGACATGGACACATCGAGTCCGTCTGAAATGGCATCGATAAAACGCTTTTCCACCGTTGCGGAGGAGACTTTTCCCTGCCAGTGAAAAGATTCCTCCTGCGGATGGTAAACATCACTCAATTCTTTTTGGATATCAGCAACCGGTGGTGCTGCGGCAAAGCCAGACTGAAGGGCGGCATCAATCTGATCCTTCAGTTCCCCATGAATGCGATTCAGATCAAGGGGCTCAAGCAACTGACTGGTCAACAGGAATGCTTCATAATTTTTCACAGGATCCTTCTTTTCCCACTCCTGGAACAGTGCCGAGGGCACATAGCGGGTTCCGCTGGCTTCTTCGTGGCCACGCATCCGAAAGGTCATGCATTCCACCAGTACCGGCTTATGATTTCTTATGGCGTATTCCCTGGCCAAGCGGATCGTTTGGTAAACTTCCAGGATATTGTTGCCTTCGATGGTCATGCCTTCCATACCATAACCCAGGGCCCGGTCGGAAAGCTGGTTGCACCGGTATTGTTCGCTCACCGGAGTGCTCAGCCCAAATCCGTTGTTTTCGATCAGGAATATCACCGGGAGTTCCCATACTGCGGCCAGGTTGAGGGCTTCATGGAACTCCCCCTCACTGGTAGCCCCTTCTCCGGTGAATACCAGGGTTACTTTATCCTGTTGATCCAGCCGGTTGCCCAGGGCGATGCCATCAGCCACGGACAACTGGGGACCAAGATGGGAGATCATCCCGCAGATATGGTGTTCGCGGCTGCCGAAATGGAATGAACGTTCCCTGCCCTTGCTGTATCCGCCCATGGAACCCTGCCATTGCATCAGGAGCCTGTCCAGGGCTATCCCACGAGCCGTGAACACCCCGAGATTCCGGTGGAGGGGCAGGATCCACTCCCCTTCTTCCAGGGCCAGGGTCGAACCAATGGCAATTGCTTCCTGGCCAATTCCCGAAAACCATTTACTGATCTTTCCCTGCCTGAGCAGGAGCAGCATTTTCTCCTCAATCAGCCGGGGGAACAGCATTTCCCGGTACAGACGCTTTAATAATTCATCATCCAGGCCTTCACGGTCAAATTGCATAAGTTAAGCAGGTCTGCATTTGATTTTAAAGGTATTGAATTTGAAGATGATTTTTCTTCCCCAGCGCCAGGGTCCGGAGGAATGGGAAATAAAAAAGACCGCCTCTCTTTCGGGAGACGGTCTTCACAAAGCCAAATTCTTTAAAAGGTATAACTGTATCCTACGTTGATCACATAATCGGCGAAAGCGGCATCTCCATGGGTGTATACCCCGGTCATTTTAGTGGTGATGATGTCCGGAACGCTTTGGGTCCTGTTGCGGACAATGGCTACCGGAAGGAATGCGTACAGGGTGGTTTTCCGGATATTATATGTTATCCCCGGTTCAACGGAAATAATATAACCCGGTCTCCTGAACCCATCGCTACCCCCGATCAGGTCATGGACAGGGAGACATTCATCCTTCAAACCCAGAGAAATCAACAGATCATTGAACGATAAATTGACCCCTCCCCGGACCATGTACTGGTCCGGTACACTCATGACACTGCTGGTATTGGCTACCGAGGCCGGTGAGGGCATTCCTCCCCGGGTGGTGGATACCCCATTCACATCCATGGGATTGAGCAGGTAAAAGAAATTTCCATAGGCGCTGAGCACATGGGAAAAGGTATAATAGGCATTGATCTCGGCGGTGATTCCGGTACCCCCGTCACCGAGCTGGATGGATTGATCTACAGGACCGAGTATCAAAGAAGTATCGGTCAGGTGAAAATAATCCTGATAATCATCATTTCCGGTAGGAAGTTTTATGCCCAGCCCAACCTGTACATTACCCAACGGGAAATGACGGGGATTGATGAGCCATCCATAAGCGGCTACCCGGATATCCCCAATTCCAAAGGAATAGGTTTTAAAACGGCCTACATTATGGTGTTCATACAGGGAGGACCTGGAATTGGAAAGAATGGGCAGATCGGCAAAAACGGACCAGCGCGGATTTTTCAGAATATGGGTGATGGACAGATCAAGGGTATACTGATGATTGATCACTTCGGTTCCCATTGTCTGCCTTTGCTTTTGTTCTATATCTCCGATGAAATGCCTGAAGGATTTAAAATACCGGTTATTGGCATTGAAAATCCAGGATGTCGTCGTATCTAAACTGGCATGTTCCTGGGACATGACAAAAGTGGTCCCGGTACTGCGGATAGCAATGCAGCCCTGTGCTTGGGAAAGCGGGATTGCGGAGAAGAAAAGCAGGCCGGTCATGAGCAGCAGTTTGCCTGGAATGGTTAAGCCATGTTTGAAGTATAAATATTCCATGATATATTTTTATAATATAGTGAACAAAGAAAATTGCCTTCAGGAATATACCTGGGCATACCGGTATTACCGGCATTTTAATATAGACGAAACATAAATTGGGGCAAGAATTCAGGCGGTGGCCCGGGGAGGGGGTAATATCACTTCCCTGACCAGGTTTTGAAGGGATTTGTGCTGATCAGGTAAGGGTAAACATGAAAAAGTTCCAGGGAAAAGGAAGCATCCTGAAAAAGCCATGGGCAGGTATTCTTTAAGCAAATAATCCCAGATATGGTTGTTCTGATGATCAGAAAGCGGGGCATTGGTCAATAATCCGACCAGGTCATCCATTTTCTGGTAAAGCCGGTTCTTGTATGGGTCAGGTGTATATGCAGTATAAACCGTATCATGATAAACCCTATGCTTCACCGCGGTATAGTGCAGCCCATGATAAACCAAATTGCCGTTCATCCGTTCATAATGCTTCCAGTCGGGTTGATAGGGCAAAAGAATGGGGACTTTCAGGATCAGGAGATCTTTATGGTTATAGTTACCCCTGTCAAGATCGCTTTGGATATGTTTATTCTCTTCATACCTCAAACTGATAAAAATCAGGTAATAGCCGATCATATTAAAGACCAGCACTCCGAATAATAGTATGGCGAAATACTTTTTCAACTGCCTGATTGATGTTTTATTACAGGGCTGCCCGCTTGCCAGCAACGCCTATTCCCTAATTGAAGGCGTGAAGATAATATGCTTTTACGGGGAAACAAATAAGGGTTATTCTTTCCCCGGAGATGTACAATGACCGCAACCCCATCCTTTTTGGGGGAATGCTCCCTGACAGGCTGTCCAATGCCCATGGCTGGAGGAGGCATTACAGGATAGCGTTTTCGTAAACCTCAATTACCGGGGAATACGTGCCGGGGAAAAACAAAACTTTTTAATATTTGAAACCGCTTGTTAATTTCACTGTACCAATGAAAACGATTTTGCTGATCAGGCATGCCAAGGCAGAACCGGACAATCCCTCCCTGAAGGACTTCGACAGGCCCCTTGCGGAACGGGGGAAAAAGGATGCTTCGGTAATGGCACAACGGCTGATTTCCAGGAAAATAAACCCTGAAGTGTTTATTTCCAGCCCGGCAAAAAGGGCTAAATCAACGGCCCTGCTGATGGCCAGGGAGCTTGGGTATCCCGAGGAACGGATCCTCTGGAAGCCGGAGCTATACCACGGAGGTATTGCCATTCACCTGGACCTGATCAGCCGTATTGAAGACAAGTTTGAAGTGGCTGCTTTGTTTTCCCACAATCCGGGTATCAGCATGTTTGCGGATTCCCTCACGCCCTATGAGATTGAAAATATTCCCACCTGCGGCATTTTTATGGTAAAAGCCCATGCGGGCTCCTGGATCAGGTTCCAGGCTGCAGAAAAGGAAATGGTGTTTTTTGAATTTCCCAAAATGGAAACCTGATCACCCCTTCTGGATCTTATTATAGGATGCCGTGATTCCTTTTATCAGGGAAGAGCTGAATCCCTGGTGTTCCATCTCATTAAGGCCGGCAATCGTACATCCTTTTGGCGTGGTGACCTTGTCAATTTCCTGTTCGGGATGCCGTTTTTCCCGGATAAGTAGCTCTGCCGCACCTTTCACGGTCTGTGCCGCAATGAGGCTTGCCGTGGCGGCATCAAAACCTATTTCTATCCCCCCCTGGATATTGGCCCGGATATAACGCAGGGCATAGGCTATTCCGCAGGCACCCAGCACAGTGGCTGCATCCATCAGCTTCTCATCCACCATCACCGCTACCCCAAGCCGGGCAAACAAGCCTTCCACCCATTTCACCTGGGTATCTGCAGCATGCCGGTGGCAGATGCAGGTCACCGATTCCCGGATAGCTATCGCGGTATTGGGCATGGCCCGGAATACAGGAAGTTCCTCTCCGGTTATCCGGGTGATGTCATCCATGAAAAGTCCGGTCACCACACTGATCAACAGGTGCCTGGAGGGGTCAAAAGCGTATTTAAACTCTTCCAGCACTTCCCGGACATTATAAGGCTTCAGGGCCAAAATGACCACATCGGATCCGCTGATGGCTTTGGCGTTATCGGTGCTGACTTCCACACCCTGTTCCCGGAATGCGGAAAGCGTGGAAATATTCCTCCTGGTGATCACCAGCTCCCCGGGAGCAATGAATTTGGCCTGTAAAAGACCGCGGGCAATGGAGGTGCCCAGATTACCCCCACCGATAATGGCTATTTTTTTTTCTTTATTCATCTGAATGATAATTTTATCCCCCCGAACCTAAAGTTCAGTCCTTACTGATCTGTCCAGGACCTTTGACCACAATCTCCGGCCTGCCCCGGTATTGCATGATGATGCCCGTAATGCAGATCCTACCTCCCATCAGTTCGCGTAAAGGATAACTGAAGTTACCCTGGTCCTCTTTCCAGATCAGGACGGTCAGCTGCTCCCGGCGATCGGCATTCCCTATATCAATGAAAGTAGGGCTTCCGGTACTCCGGGTATCCTGAATTACCCCGGTTACCAGTCCGCATATGGTCACATATTTACCGATATATCCATTTACCTCAGTCAAGGAGATTTTCTGGGCCTGCCCCCGGCCAAAACATACGAACAGTAAAGCTACTATGGAAAGGACATGTTTCATGGGTAATTCATCAGTTTATGGAGAAAGCAGGTTATGCCGGAACAGCGAAGGCCGATGCTGGATCCAATGAAAGAGACTGGGTTTCAAAAAGGTGAAAACGGTACCGGTCAGCAATCTCCCTGAGCAGGGACAGGATTTCGGGGAGATGATTGGAAGTGACCAGCCTGGTCCGCCATTCTTTTATTCCAGGCAATCCTTTGAGGTAGTTGCTGTAATGCCTCCTCATTTCCAGGACACCAAGGGTTTCTCCCTTCCACCTGACCGAACCCAGCAAATGTTTTTTGCAAACAGCTATGCGTTCTTCCATATCCGGAGGGGACATCAGGCAGCCTGTCTCCAGATAATGGCGTATTTCCCGGAAAATCCAGGGATACCCGATTGCTGCTCTTCCGATCATGATGCCATCCACCCCGTATTTCTTCCTCCATTGGTCAGCCTGGACCGGATGGGTGATATCCCCGTTCCCGAATATGGGAATGGTGATGCGGGGATTGTTTTTCACCCGGGAGATCAGGGTCCAGTCCGCAGTTCCCCGGTACATCTGGCTTCGGGTACGTCCATGGATGGCCAGGGCCTGGATCCCGGTGTCCTGCAAACGCTCGGCCACTTCTTCAATATTAAGGCTGCTTTCATCCCAGCCCAGCCTGGTTTTGACTGTAACGGGTAACCGGGTGGAACGCACCACTGCGGAGGTCAGCCTGATCATTCCCGGAATATCCTTCAGGATGGCGGCTCCGGCTCCTTTACAGGTGACCTTTTTCACCGGGCATCCGAAATTGATATCCAGCAAGTCTGGCTGGGTAGCATCCACAATCCGGGCAGCCATAGCCATGGATTCTTCATCTCCCCCGAAGATTTGGATCCCCACCGGTCTTTCTTCCTCGAAAATGTCCAGTTTTTTTTTGCTTTTGATGGCATCCCTGATCAACCCTTCGGAGGATATGAATTCAGTGTACATGAGGTCTGCGCCATTTTCCTTGCATACAATGCGGAATGGCGGGTCACTGACATCCTCCATCGGAGCAAGCAGCAATGGGAAATCTCCCAGGTTAATTTGTCCGATCCTTACCATACGTTGTCTGAAAAGAGCATCATCCGGAGGCTTTATCAAAATCGGTGTAAATTTACAAAATTTACCTCAGCAGCCTTATGACCGGATACCTGAAGAATTATTCCCCCGGAATGCAATTTGTAATTTTTATCGGTTTAACCCTCGGCTGCTACCTGGTCTTTTTCCTGGTTACAGCGGGATTAATGCCTGCTATTTCCGGCTTGTCCATGCTTGAAATGGTTAATGGCAATTTGTCGGATCCAAAGGTGCTGGAAGCCCTGAAGCTGACACAGCTGATCAGTACGGTCATGGTGTTTTTATTGCCGGCGCTGATCTTTTGTTACCTGTGGTCAGAAAAGCCTTTCCGGTATGCCGGGCTGAGTGGCCGGCTGAATATCACAGCCGTCGTCCTGACTATCCTGATCATGGTCAGTGCCCTGCCCGCAGTGGGAGTCATGGGAGACTGGAATTCCCGACTGCACCTGACTCCGCACCTGGACCAATACATCCATGCCCTGGAAAACGAGGCGGGGACCATGACCAATGCCATCCTCCTTATGCCTACTTTCGGTTCATTTTTGTATAGCATGGTGATCATCGCCCTGGTGCCGGCTATTGCAGAGGAGTTTTTTTTCCGGGGGGTGCTGCAGCGGATCCTGGTGAAATGGACCCACCGGACCTGGATCGGGATCATCCTGACCGGGGCAATTTTCAGCTTTGCGCATTTTGAATTCCTGGGTTTTGTACCCAGGATGGCCCTTGGCATCATTATCGGGGTGATTTATGCCTATAGCGGGAATCTCTGGCTGGCTGTCCTGGCCCATTTTTTCAATAATGGTTCACAGGTAATACTGGTATATTTATACCAGTTGAAATGGATCAAGCTGGATGTGACGAAAGACAGCACGACACCCTGGCTGGAAGGGCTTGCCAGTGTACTGGTTCTCAGTGCCTTTTTTGTCCTGTTCAGGAAGGTCACGGCAAAACAACAGGCAGACTGGAAATTATCAATCGGAGAACGATAGGGTTAAATATTCAAATATTTTTTACATGGAAAAAGACTGGGTCGTGGTTTTTACCTCTACAGAACCATTTGAATCCGATTTCGTCAAAGGAATGCTGGAAGAGAATGGGATTCCCGCAGTGATCATCAATGGCCGGGATTCTGAGTTCGGCACATTCGGGGTGAATTCCCTGTATGTGCATGTCAGTCAGGCGGAAAAAGCGGTCCAGCTGGTCAAAGAAAAGAAGAACTGATCAGTTTTTTGGGATAAAGACTGTATTATCCATCGGATGAAGACATTTGTCACGCGTACCCTCACGGCGACCATTTTTGCAGCAATAATGCTGGTGGGCATTCTATGGAACGAGATCTCCTTTTTCCTCCTGTTTTCCTTGATCAGTATTTTTACCCAGATGGAATATATCCGGATATCCAGGAAACTGGACTACCGGTATTCCCGGGTTTCCCCTTTATATCCAATAAGTCTATTGATTGCAAATTGTGGAATAGTCATTTTTTATTCCGGAAAGCTTATCCACATCGGATCAATATATTTATCGACTGCCGGCCCCTGGATCGTACTGGCAGCCTTGCTGTCTTTGATTTTTACGGAATGGCAATCCAGTCAGCCCGGAAAATTAATCCGGGCAGGACTTTCCTTTTTTGGACTGAGCTATATCTCCTTGTCAGCTGCAATGATGGTGGACCTGAGAATGGAAAAACCTTATCCCGGATTTGCTTTGATCCCGCTGGCAATCATACTAATGATCTGGATCAATGATACCATGGCTTACCTGGTCGGATCGTTAATCGGCAAGACACCGTTTTTCCCCACTATTTCACCTAAAAAGACCTGGGAGGGAACTCTCGGAGGCGCCCTCCTGACTATTACATGTGCTTCCTTATTTGGCTGGCTGGAAAAATATTACACGTTAAAAGATTGGGTCATCCTGGGGATCATCGTGGCAGTACTAGGCACGATTGGAGATCTCTTTGAATCTAGACTGAAAAGAATGGCTGGCATAAAGGATAGCGGATCGGTTATGCCCGGGCATGGTGGCTTTCTGGATCGATTCGACTCTTTGCTTTTCGTCATCCCATTTGCCTGGATGTATGTCAGGCTGTTCATGTGGCGATAGTATTCAGCAAAGAATTAAAAACTTCGATAAAAAATTTCGGATAAGACTGGCTTATTGTCTTTAGGGTTCCCAGATATCCAGAATATATGGGGGCACCCCCCAAGGTCTGGCAGTCAGGGTACATAAACTAAACCAGGGAGACAGGGAGGGGATTGAGGTATTGAGAGATAAATCAAAACCCGGACGCAATAAACAACTTTCTGCAAAACAAATTAAAACTGTTAAATACGCTATAAATATGAAGCCAACAGATTATGGTCTTGATTCCATTTAATGGAATGTCAAAACATTATCAACTTACCTGGATAAGAAATATGATGTATAAAAATTCAAGAGAGATTTATCTCATTACGCTTCATCATAAATAACCATTACATCAAAATAAAAATTAGGAACAGAACCCAAAAGTTCTATTGTAACTTTTATAGGATACTCATTATGATATGGCTCTTTCTCCCATAAACCTGCTGGAATATTTATAGGTCTATTAAGCGTAAAAACAGGTTGAAAATAGTGTGGGTCATTATAATCAGAAATCATAAACAGATGCTTATGTGTAACTCCATTATTACTATAACAGGTAACTTGAATGCATAAGCCTTGACTTACTAATTTAGAAGCCCAGTCATCCGGTCTTACCCATTCAAACAATGGTGTAAGGATTATTTTGGTTATTTCGATAAATGAACTTGCGTTCATAATCGTAAATTCTTTTTGCCGTTCATTGTTTGTCAATCTTAATACTAAATCCTTTTTTATTGGGGCTATTGCTTCTACACTATAATTTGTTCCCGCTCCTTTTCCGTATTTGTTTAAGAACTTATTTGTAACCATTTCAGTAAGTATTCTTTTAACCGTTGGTAAAGGAATTTTTAATTTTTCAGCGGTTTCTCCTGATTTGCACCCGGGATGATTTTCGACAAACACGTAAATCATTTTTTCCCTTGGAGACATCTGGGATGCATTTTTTTGAATATTAAGTTTATCCATCAAAAGATTTTGAATATTAATAAGGCAGTCCAAGAAGAAAGCTGCCCACGGGTACACATCTTCACCCGGCCTTTCCCGTTGGCATTGCATTAGTACTTTGTAATATTCACCTTTTCTATTTTCAATCTCATGCTCAAAACTGACATATTGAATCCAGGAATAACCTTGTTTCAAAAGCAATAAGGTTGCTAATAACCGGCTTAACCGTCCATTACCATCCTGAAATGGATGAATGCTAAGAAAGTCGTAAACAAACAAGGCTGACTTTACTATAGAAGGAGTTTCCGTATCTGATTTATACCATTCTATTAATTTCTTCATGGCATCTTCCGTTGCAAATCCAGGATTTGTTGTTTGGAAAACGATATTTTTAGATCCATCTGGGTTAGTAGCCTCTATTATATTGTTGTGTTGTTTATAGTTGCCTCTATGCCACTCATCTTTTTCGCTGTACCGTAACAGCATATTATGCAGACCTTTTATTTTGCTTTCGGAAATATCTATGTCTTTGAACGATTCTGAAATTACATCCAAGGTTTTGAAATATCCGAACACTTCCTGCTTATCTCTTTCTTCTAATTTAGATACTGTAAGATTTGTAATTAATACTTCCACCTCATCATCAGTCATTTTTGAACCCTCAATACGGGTGGAGGCTCCAACGCTGCGAACTGTGGCAATTGATTTAAGTTGTTTAAGGCTTTGTCCTTCGCGTTTTTCTATTGATGCCCAGGAAGCATCAAACCTGTCAACCTGGCTAATTTCATTTATTAGCTTCCAATCGGGAGTTAGTAGAAAGGTGTGTATGGTCTGTTTCATTGATAAGATGATACGATATGATACGCAAATATACGACTATATTCCGAAAATCAAATTAAATTTGATACGATATGATACGAAAATGTACTTTAGTGATTCGAACCTATTTGATTGCAGCGGGCGAAGGCGGGTCGTGGCCCTATCCGTTAAATCAATTTGATGTCGAATATTAATCATATTATCTTCATATATAAAGTTTCATGTCGAATACTTCATCAAAACCAATGTTTACGAGAGAATATTTCCCCATACCTTTTTTAATTTTTATTTCAACTATACCGACAGCGATCTATCTTGCGACCCCTTCAAGCAAGGTAATACTCAAATCAAGCAGTTTTTAAATACGAGAAGACCGCCATAGCCGAAATCTGGCGGATGAAGAGTTTACCTTATCGAACAATAGGAATATCCTGCTTGGTTTAGGTTCAGCACACCGGAGAGAAAGCTATTGCAACAGATTCTTAAGATAACAATACGCCAAATACCGCTAAGGTGGAACTTAATAAAGGGTATCATTGCTGGATTCAGATGCATAGGTTGAATATCCCGGGATTGATCCAGATCCAACTGATTCCCCTCCCTAAATAACAATGTATAAATACAAGTATATTTGGGATATTGTAATATCAGTTATGAGAATTCATAAGGAGGGGGTCCATACCATTATCATTTCACTGTTCGCTCTTGCACTGATCAATGGGCTGATATTTTATTTTCTGAAATTGAGTCATCCTTCTTTTTGCTGGTTTA
>DATLTB010000001.1:0-10687 GCA_035533815.1 Chitinophagaceae bacterium | reverse complement strand
GAATGTCCGCAGTGTGGAACATTACATGACCGGGACATCAATGCTGCAAGGAATATAAAGAAAATGGGATTATCAGGGTCAGGTAGATCCGAAGTGCCCGTGGAGCAGCGGCGGTTACGCCGGGCGAAGAAGCGGGAAAATATACTTGTCCCAATAAGTATATAGTTACCTACTTTTATTTCCATCTACCTTGGTGGAATGCAGGATTCAGTCGATCCAGACCGGTCTTTTTTCCGGTTTGGCGAGATATTCCAGCACTGCCTGCCAATCCGGGAACCGGTCGGTCCCGAAATGAATATGCTCCCCGCTGAAACGGTCCACGCCATTGCGGATACGGTCGTCAATAAGGGCCCTGCCGGTGAATAGTCCCTTGTTATGGGAAAGGATTAATTTTTTATATGCAGCTTCGCCGAGATGCTGTTCCACCCAGATCCTTTTTTCTGTCCAGGAATGCACTCCGGCCCAGTCAGGGGTGGATAGAATATATACCTCATATTGGCGGGATAACTTCCGATAGGCCTCCACGGCGCCCACAATGGGTTCCAGGGAGGTGAAAAAACCCGGTTTACGACTAAGCAATGCGGTGATTTCCTGCTGGCGATCCGCAGGATAGCAATCAAAATCAGGGTAAGATGACCGGACGCCCCCGGCGAAATCAACCAGGACCCCGTCCATATCGATGAATAGCAGTTCCTTTTCTGACATCGGCAGTCTGTTTTATCGGGATGTTTAAAGGATGAGCTCCATTGCGCTGAAGCGGGAGATGCCCGGCAATGACGGTTTCCTGCAGAATGATGCAAAAAGACAGACTATCCTCCTTTACCTGGCGATATTCACGGCGCGTTTTTCCCGGATCACGGTTACCTTGATCTGGCCCGGATATTGCATTTCCGTCTGAATCTTCTGGGCAATCTCAAAGGAAAGTTTATCGGCGTCACCATCCGTTACTTTTTCACTCTCCACGATCACGCGTAATTCGCGTCCTGCCTGAATAGCATAGGCCTTTTCCACTCCGGCATACCCAATAGCCAGGGTTTCCAGTTCCTTGATCCGCTTCAGGTAGCTCTGCATGATCTCCCGCCGGGCGCCTGGCCTGGCCCCGCTGATGGCATCACAGGCTTGAACTATGGGGGAGATCACAAAGGTCATTTCCATTTCATCATGATGGGCACCGATGGCATTGATGATCGAAGGATGCTCTCCGTATTTTTCTGCCAGCCGGGCTCCCAGCAGGGCATGAGACAGTTCAGTCTCTTCATCCGGCACTTTGCCGATATCATGCAGCAAACCTGCTCTTTTAGCAAGTTTGGGATTGATGCCCAGCTCGGCTGCCATGACCCCGCAGAGGTTGGCTGTTTCCTTGGAATGCATCAGCAGGTTCTGGCCATAAGAGGACCGGAAACGCATCTTACCGACCATGCGCACCAGTTCCGGATGAAGCCCGTGTATTCCCAGTTCGATCACCGTACGCTCACCGATTTCCACTACCTGGTCCTCCAGCTGCTTCTTGGTTTTTTCCACCACTTCCTCGATGCGGGCAGGATGTATGCGGCCATCCTGTACCAGCCGCTGAAGGGAAAGCCGGGCTATTTCCCTTCTCAGGGGATCGAATGAGGAAAGCACTATGGCTTCAGGGGTATCATCTACGATCAGATCCACCCCAGTGGCTGCCTCTATTGCCCGGATATTGCGGCCTTCCCTGCCGATGATCTGGCCCTTGATCTCGTCACTTTCCAGATTGAACACCGTAATGGCATTTTCAATGGTCTGCTCAGCAGCAGTGCGCTGTATGGTCTGAATGATTATTTTTTTTGCTTCCTTATTGGCTTTAAGCCGGGCTTCCTCAATAATTTCCTGTATATGGCCCAGCGCCTGACTGCGGGCTTCTTCCTTCAGGGTCTCCACCAGTTGGGATTTGGCTTCCTCGGCGGATAGACCGGCTACTTTTTCCAGCCGGCGGATATGCTCTTCCTGGTGTTTTTCCAGTTCGGTCCGCTTGATATTCACCACTTCGGTTTGCCGGGTGAGGTTTTCCCGGATGACCTCATTTTCCTGGATCTGTCGTTGTACATTTTCATTTTTCTGGTTAATGCCCAGCTCCTTTTGTTTAATCCGGTTTTCTGCATCCGCCAGCTTTTGGTTACGCTGCAAGGCCTCCTTTTCATGATCGCTCTTCATCTGGAGGTATTTTTCCTTGGCTTCGAGCAGCTTTTTTTCCCGGAGTGTTTCTGCCGCAATCTGTGCATCGGCCAATATCCTGGTTGCCTGTTTTTCCGCTTCCTCTATTTTCGTCCGGGTGTTTTTGGCAAAAAGCAATTTACCCAGCAGGATACCCAGGATCAATGCAAGGACTGCCGCGACGATCGTTAACCCATTTATAGTTCCCATTAATTTTATATTTAATATGAATGATTCCTTCCATGAAACTTCCTGTATTTCAAAAAGTAAGATGGAATTTGGCCTGCAAAGATACAAAAATAACCGGGTAAAGGGGTTTGCCCGCCGGGATAAGGGGCATTAAGCCAACGCTTTATCCAGGAATGCCTCCAGGCTGCTCAGCCCTTCAGTCAACGTACCCGTTTCCCGGGAATCGGGACCTTCTGTCCGGGTGGCATAGGTAATCAGGCACATCGCGATATAATCCTGTATATCCTTTCCTGCATAAGCCGTCTTAAATTCCAGGATCTGCTGGTTGACCAGCTTTATGGACCCCCGCACCTGCTCTTCCTCATCGGGCCTGACCTTGAGCCGGTAACTGCGATCCGCCAAAATGACATTGATGGGGATCAGGTTCTCTTCTTCCATGATAACAGCGTTTGATTAAATAATGGATCACTTCAGGTATTCAGTTCGGCAATGCAACGATCAATTTCGCGGATATATTCCGTGATAAGGTTCTGCAGGTCCCGGCGCTCCTCCTCCGATCTGTCTGCCAGCTGATTTCCGGTTTTCATTTTAAGCAATCGGATCTTTTCTTCCAGTTTGTCTACTTGAACCCTGTGTTGAATTTGTTCTGCATTCTTCAGATCCAGGGATTTATGCAGGGCCTGATGTTCCTGTTCCAACTGCCGGTATTTTTTGACCAGCAACTGCAACTTTTCCCCTAATCTCTGGATCTGTAATCCGTAATTTGACATGCTTTGATTGGGTTATTTCCTATACTCAGCGCCTAATTCCCTGGTGAGGGTCCGACTCAGCTGCTGCATCAGGGATTCTATGTCCTGTTCATTCAATGTCCTGGATTCATCCTGGAAAGTAAAACTGATCGCATAGGCTTTTTTGCCCGGTCCCAGCTTTTCACTTTCAAACACGTCAAACAGCTGCATATGCCGGAGCAGGGGAATTTGCCGGACGGCTTGTTCCACTGCGGCATACCGGGTATCCTGGTCTAATACCAGGGACAGGTCCCTGCGGACGGCAGGGAATCTGTCCAGGGGTTTAAACCGGGTGCTCCCAGCACTCACTGCGGCAAACACCTCTTCCCAATCCAGGGAGGCATACCAGACTTCCTGGCGGATATCAAACTGCTTTATTTTTTCCTGGCTAACCAGGCCGCAAATGCCTGCCACCATGGGCCCGATGCTTATTTCACAAACCACGGAAAGCCCAGGGTACTGGGAAGGTGTCAGGGAAATATCTCCTGCGCCCAGGTGGGAGAACAGATTTTGCAGCACTCCTTTCAGGAAGTAAAAATCAGGTTTAATGCTGATCCCGGTCCAGTTTTCCGTACCGTTACCCGTGAGGTAGAGGCAGAGCTGTTCCTGCTCCAGGTATCGGTCTGCAGGATGCGTATATACTTTCCCAGAGTCAAAAAGCTGCAAGTCCCCGTTTTTATGATTCAGGTTATAGGTAATTACCTCCAGTCCGCTTTCCAGCATGGAAGGACGCAATATATCCAGGTCCGAACTCAGGGCATTGATCAGCCGAACCGGGTTAGGTTTTTCTTTGAAATACCTGCTGTTTGTTATGGAATTGGTGATGATCTCGCTAAAACCAAGGGCAGCCAGGTAATCCAGGGCCCTGTCCCGGATGGCTGCTTTGTCTGCACCGGTTCCGGATCCAGGCGCAAAGATAACCCGGTTCGGAACAGGGATCCGGTCAAGCCCGTCGATACGCATGATTTCCTCTGCAATATCCGCCTCCCCGGAAATATCGGGACTGCTGTATGGCACCTCCACCCTGAAGCCTGCGGGATCCCGCTCAGCCACTTCAAATCCTAGTCCGGTCAGTATATCCTGGATTTTCTCTTTCCCATATTCCTGGCCACTCAGCCTGCGGAGATAGTCATAACCTACCCTGACTTGTTTTTTGGCCAGGGGTTCGGGGTAAACATCCATTAGCGCTGAACTGACCCTGCCCCCCGCCAGATCCGTGATCAAGGAAGCTGCACGCTGCAGGGAGAAAGGGATCAGGGAGATATCTGCCCCTTTTTCGAAGCGCAGGGCTGCATCGGTGCGAAGCCCATGGAGCAGGGAACTCCTGCGGATCCGGGCCGGATCAAACCAGGCGCTCTCCAGGAATATATTTACCGTGTCCGGGCTTACCCCGGAATGCAGGCCACCGAAAATCCCGGCCATGCAGATAGGTCCGGAATTATCGCAGATCATCAGGTCTCCGGAGTCCAGTTTTATTTCCTTGCCATCCAGGGTAAGGAAGGGGGTACCTGCTTTCAGGGTGCGGACGATGATGCGGCGACCCGTGATCCGGTCTGCATCGAAGACATGCAGCGGCTGGCCGCATTCGTGAAGAATAAAATTGGCCAGATCCACCACATTGCAGATCGGACGTATGCCAAGGGCTTTCAGTCGGTTGGAAAGCCAGCGTGGGGAAGCCCCAATTTTCACCCCGGAAATAGTCAGTCCCGCATACCTGCGGCAGGCAGCCGGATCATCAATGCGGATATCAATAGCCAGTTCATGGATAACTGGAGCAAGTGATCCGGTTTTCGGTAAAATGATCTTGCAGGGCCCTTTGCTGGCATTATTCAAAAAAGCGCAAAGCTCCCTGGCGATCCCGATATGGCTCATGCAAGCCGTGCGGTTGGGGGTCAGGCCGATCTCCAGGACCTCGTCATGGTCTGGAGAAAAATAATCCTTTGCCGCACTGCCGACCAAGGCCCCCGCATCCAGGACCATGATCCCGGAATGGTCTTCCCCCAGCCCTATTTCGTCTTCTGCACAGATCATCCCATAACTTTCGACTCCCCTGATGGTGGCCACTTTCAGGGTAAAAGGGTCAGCATGAAGGGGGAATAGGGTAGTGCCCGGAATGGCTACAACTACCTTTTGATCGACTGCGACGTTCGGGGCGCCACAGACGATCTGAAGCAGATCACCGGAGCCACAATCCACCCGGGTGATTTTCAGCTTATCTGCCCGGGGATGCGGGAGGACATCCATGACCTGTCCGATAAGCAGCCCTTCCAGATCCCCGGGTGGCCTTCCGAAAGAATGCAGGCTTTCGACCTCCAGTCCGATGGAGGTAAGTATTTCAGCAAGTTCTCGGGAATTCAGCTTTACCGGGAGGTAATCATTTAACCAGTTGCAGGATATCCTCATGTTGATGGGTTTCTGCCGGGAACCGGGCTAGGGGGCTGGTGGACCGGCATGATGGTCAAAGGTAAAATTAACAACTTCCGCCTTAGCAATTTTTTCAATAATGCCAATAATCAGGGAAAAAAACTTTATTCACCCACTCCGGTGGATAACCGGGGGAAATAGCCTGAATTCTCGTTTATTTGGTGGATAAGTTCCTTAACCTGTGGAAAACCCCAGGAATTACTGGCATAAACTGTGTATGATAATTTAATAAATAATCTGATGCGTTTATTTTTTTATAAATCAAAATTCACTTTACCTTAGTTTCCATCTGGAATAGATTTTACCATTTCTTCATCTGCAGTTCAGTTCGCATTGACAGAAATTCAGTAAATGAACCAGCTGGCGAAGCCCATTTAATTTCTTCAGCAAACAAACCGGTTAACGCATGGAAGATTTGTCAAAGCTTAAAAAGGACCGAAATCTACGCAGGAAAACCATGGATATTTCTACCATGGTTTTTGGGAAAATACCACCTCAGGCCAAGGATCTGGAAGAAGCAGTCCTGGGGGCGATCATGCTGGAGAAAGCCGCTTTTGACTCCGCCATCGAGATATTGAAACCGGAATGCTTTTATATAGAAGCCCATCAGCGCATATTCGGTGCCATGAGGCGCCTGTCCGGGAAATCCGTTCCGGTAGATATTTTAACCGTGGTGGAGGAGCTGAAGTTTACCAACGAGCTGGACCTTGTCGGCGGCCCGTATTATGTCACCAAGCTCACCAATGCCGTGGTGTCCTCTGCAAACATCGAGGCCCATGCCCGGATCATCCTGCAGAAATTCATTCAGCGGGAACTGATCCGTATTTCCGGGGAGATCATCGCAGATGCCTATGAGGATACCACCGATGTGTTCAACCTGCTGGATAGTGCCGAAACCAAACTTTTTGAGATCACGGATAACCACCTGCGGCAGAATTTCAAGGGAATTGACTATATCCTGGTCAAGACCCTGCAGCGCATCGAGGATCTGAAAAACAAAAAGGATGATATCACCGGGGTCCATTCCGGTTTCCCTTCCATTGACCGGGTGACTAACGGATGGCAGTCCACGGACCTGATCATCCTGGCTGCGAGGCCCTCTGTCGGGAAAACGGCTTTTGCCCTGAACCTGGCCCGGAATGCCGCCCTGCATCCCACCCACCCGTTGCCCGTCGCCGTTTTTTCCCTGGAGATGTCTGCCGGCCAGATCGTGCAGCGGCTGCTGAGCGCTGAAACAGGAATTTATGTGTCCAAAATTACCAGCGGAAGGCTCGAAGACTATGAACTCCACCAGTTGAACACCGGTGCATCCAAGCTGGCCAGTGCGCCAATATATATAGATGATACAGCTGCCCTCAATATCTTCGAGCTCCGGGCCAAATGCCGCCGGTTGAAAGGCAAACATAATATCGGTCTGATCGTGATAGACTACCTGCAGCTGATGAGTGGTACCGGGGAAAACCGCAATGCCAACCGGGAACAGGAGATCAGTAGGATTTCCAGGGACCTGAAAAGCCTGGCTAAAGAATTGCAGGTGCCCGTGATCGCCCTTTCCCAGCTCAGCCGGGAAGTGGAAAAACGGAAGGAAAAAAACAAGATACCGCAATTGAGTGACCTGCGGGAATCCGGTGCCATAGAACAGGATGCTGACCTGGTCATGTTCATGTACCGGCCTGAATATTATGATATCTCCGAAAACGAAGCGGGGGAATCCTATAACGGAGAAACGGATATCCGGATCGCCAAGCATCGCAACGGCTCGCTGGAAACCATCAAACTGCGGATGCTGTATAAGATCCAGAAATTCGAGGAATTGAATGATACCGCTGCTTCGGGACCGGAACCGTTTGGCTCCAGGCCAAAATCCAGGGATCAGGATGGGGCTAAGCTATACATTCAGAAAGGCTCCCGGATGAACGACATGAATTTCGGGGATGATCCGCAATCCTCCCAGGAAGATGATCCGGAATAATCCTGACCTGGAGGGGTATGCGATGGAATTCCCGCTTTTTTATGCCCCGCAAATCGGGGAGAAGGATACGGAATTTATCCTGGATGAAGCAAATTCCCGCCATTGCATCCAGGTTTTGCGCAAGACTTCGGGGGATGAGGTTCAACTGACCAATGGTTGCGGACTCCTGTTCCGCGCAGCCATTACGGGACCGGACCGCCGGGCCTGCCGGATGAATCTCCTTTCCTGCGATAAAATAAACGGGAATCCTTATCCCCTGCCTGCAGTTGCGATTGGGGTTCCCCGGCATTCCCCGAGACTGGAATGGTTCCTGGAAAAGGCTGTGGAAGTCGGGGTTTCCGAAATTTTTCTCCTGGCGAGTGCCCGGACCTTTTCAAGCGCTCCCAAAACAGGACGGTTTACCCAGATCATGATATCAGCCATGCTCCAGTCCCGGCAGGTTTATCTGCCCATACTCCATCCCCCGGTCGTTATTCAGGAACTGCTCCACTATTCCGGTTGGGACCAGCGGTTCATTGCGCATTGCGGTGAAGGAGATCGTATCTATCTGCCGGCCCTGGTTAAACCCGGAATGAGAACCCTTGTGCTGATCGGTCCAGAAGGGGATTTTACCCCCGCTGAACTGGAACTGGGCAAGTCCATGGGATTGTTGCCTGTATCCCTTGGAGCCACCCGGCTCCGCACGGAAACGGCAGCCCTGGCCGCCCTGCTGATGGTCCACTCGGTCAACCTTCTCCATCATGCTTCTTTCCGGTAAGGGAGGAAGATCAATCCGCAGGGGGCAGCTCCCGGCAGATGCGGCGCACAATTCCCGGCCCTTCATAAATGAACCCCGTATATACCTGGACCAGCGTGGCACCCGCTTCCAGCATTTCCAGCGCATCCGCTGCGCTGAAGATCCCTCCGGAAGCCACCAAAATAAATCTTTGCTGGGACCGGCTGCCCAGGTAACGGAGGATTTCCAGGGATTTTTGGCGGATTGGTTTTCCGCTAAGCCCACCCGCCCCGAGCAGGTCCAGGGTTGGCTGCCGGGTGAGAAGATGGCTGCGGTCCAGGCTTGTATTGGTGGCCACGATACCGGCAAGCTTTGTTTGCAGGACAATGTCCAGGATATCATCCAGCTGGCCGGAATCAAGGTCCGGGGAAATTTTCAACAGGATGGGCTTGGGAGATGGATGCTGCAGGTTGACCCCCTGCAGCTGACTGAGCAGATCATGCAGGATCGCTTTTTGCTGGAGTTCGCGAAGACCGGGGGTGTTCGGTGAGCTGACATTGACTACAAAATAATCCACCACATCGAACAACGTGTTGAAACAGGAAATATAATCTGCAGCAGCCTGTGCATTGGGCGTGGACCTGTTTTTCCCGATATTGCCTCCAATGATCAACCCCGCCGGCCTCCTGGCCAAACGGCGGGCGATGGCGGGTGCTCCGTCATTATTGAATCCCATCCGGTTGATCAGGGCCCCGTCTTTTGGCAATCGGAATAACCGGGGAGGCTCATTTCCAGGTTGAGGCAATGGAGTGACCGTGCCAATTTCCACAAAGCCAAATCCCAGGCAGGCCAGCGCATCGAGGTAAAGGGCATTTTTATCAAATCCGGCTGCCAAACCCACCGGATTGCTGAACTGAAGTCCGAATACTTCCTGCCTAAGCGCAGGGGATCTGACCAGGTACATGCGGGAAAGGGCTTTTTTACCGTTGGGCAGCGAGCAGATCAATTTCAGCCATCCCATCGCCAGCCTGTGCATACTTTCGGGAGGGAAAAGGAAGAGGATTTTTTGCAGCAGGCGGTACATCGCCCGTAAAGATAATCGATCAGTGATATACACCGGGAGAAAGGGTATACCCTCCAGAAGTGTATCTTTTACGCATAATTTATATAAGAACTATATACATGTTGGGACAAGTACATTTCCCCGCTTCTTCGCCCGGCGTAACCACTGCTTCTACACGGGCACTTCGGATCTACCTGACCCTGTTTGTAATCCTATTCTCTTTATTTTCCTTGCAGCATTGATGTCCCGGTCATGTAATGTTCCACACTGCGGACGGGAACCAATATGATTCCATAAGTCACTGTAGCCCAATATTTTTTCAAAAGCGAAAATGTAGAATGCCCGAATGAATATTTTAACTTGATAAATGCATTCTATACTTAAAATCTGATACGAAATTAAGAAATTTAAGGGCAAAATTTCAACTTATAACTTTTATTTTTGGTTTATTATTAAATATAATACTTAAAGGCTAGCGGCGCTGCTTTAATGTCAATGCTTGCAGTTAGAATTTCACCTATCTTATCTGCGAAGCGAAGTGTTACAGGTAATCCATCAGCATAGATACAAGCATTGTAATTCAACTTTGTCAATGCTAAAATATCTTTTAATACTTGCTTGATATCAGACGTTCCTTTGTTAATTTCAATAAATATCGGATTGGGTACTTCCATTGATAAGGTGGTCTGGATTTTTTGAACATTCCCCACTGTCCATAAGAACGCAGATTTGTCATTTACTACAAAAGCATTTCCACGTAGTATTGGAAAATCGCCTTTGGATTTATATAATTTTAAAGGTTTAGTATCGGTAATAGAAACTCCTACCAGGTTTGTGTCTTTGGGTGTAACCTCTAAAAATGCATTCCATTCCTCATAATTAAACTACTTTCGCCTTCAGGCGAAAGTAGTTTAATCAGCAGCATGGCTAACTCCTGGTAAATATAATAAGAACGATTTTCATTGGCTCTGGAAAGGGTACTGTTAGAAACTAATTCACCAATACCAAGATGATATAGTTTGGAAGAATTGGCCTTTAAGCAAATCATGGTATCGCTTAAACTTTCCCGATGGGTGAGTTGACTGAAGGCCATGCATAAAAACTGTTTCCAGCAGCTAAAATCCTTCACCTTATATTCGCTCTGGTGGCGGGTGACAAGGGTTTGAAAGGAAGTAGAGGAGACAAGATCCATGATTTGAGAGAATATATATTTTCCTGAATTCATAAATTTTCGGTTCGGAAACCCAGCGGTCTTGCCGCAGGGAGGAGAACCACTTCCTTTTTAAGTTTAAATGCCTTGGCTATATTTGACTATATTTGAATAGGTTATGAAACTGACCCTCCAAGTCAAGCTTCTG